>PMBX01000180.1 GCA_003153915.1 Phycisphaerales bacterium | reverse complement strand
TCCAGTGCGAGAATCTTCATTGCCGGGTCTCCTTGTCCACAAGGTCCTTGGGCCATCCACGAGATGAGCCCGCATAACGTCTGGGACTATGATCCCGTAAACGACCTGCGACCGGGAGACCCGGCTTACATAGCTTCTACACGTTGCACGCCTTACGAAACTTCGCCAGGTCCTTCTGACGATACCAGAACCGGTTCCGGAACCGCTTGCCGCCGTAACTTCACCAATGCGATTATCATGCCCAGCACGAGGATGAGCAGGAGTACCACCGATGAGCCGACGGTGCCGAAACCAACGCCTCCTCTTGAAGGCGGCTTGGTAAGTACATCGCCGAACGTGGCGCCAAAGGGACGCGTAAGAACAAATGCTATCCAGAACAAGACGACCCGGGAGATTCTGGTGAAGTAAAATGCAGCCGCGACGGCAGCGATCAAGGCCCCGATAAAGACCGCTCCACCCATGAATCCAAGCCCCGAATCATCCGCCAGGAAATCCCCCAAAGCCGTACCGAGCGTGTTGGAAAAAAGAATGGCCACCCAGTAGAGGGCTTCTGCCTTGAAGGTTCGGATATGGTCCACCGACATTGATTTCCCGCTGAAACGCCAGTAGGCGAATATCGCCAACAGGATACTCAGCAGAATCATCGAACCCTTCGTGTAGCCCAGCCCTAACGTGCGGTCCATGAAATCGGACATCGTCGTCCCAGTGGTGCTGGTGGCCAGAATGACGGACCAATAAAGGAACGGGTGGTATTTCTTCGACCACAATTGGCTGACAAGAACCACCAGGAAGGCGCCAAACAAGATCAATGAACTGGCCAGGTAGCCGACGTTCAGCGTCATGGAAAGAAGATCACCGGCGGTCTCGCCCAACGTCGTGGCGCATATCTTCATTACCCAGAAACCCAGGGTGATTTGCGGCAGTTTACTTATGACGGAATTTTCCGTGAGTTTCAGCATTGGTCTTTTCCCTTTCGATCTTGAAACCGGTCTATCTGAATAAGGCTGTATTTTCTACCAGGGCCTGGCCTGGTTCAACATCCAAAACAAACGATGCGGAACTACCCCCCGATGGCGATGATGGACTTCAATTCCGCCTGCATCCGGGTGAGCTTGGCGTAGACGCCGCCCTCCTTGGACGTCAGTTCCTCGTGCGTGCCCTGCTCGACGATCTGCCCCTTGTCCAGGATAATCAGGCGGCTGGCCTTGCGCAGCGTCGAGAGGCGGTGCGCTATCGCGATGGTCGTGCGGTTGGCGATCAGGCGGTCCAGGGCCTCCTGGATGAGCTTTTCCGTCTCGGTGTCAACGGAGCTGGTCGCCTCGTCGAGGATGAGAATTTTGGGATTATTGAGGATCGCCCTGGCGATGGAGATCCGCTGGCGCTCCCCGCCCGAGAGCGTGTGGCCGCGCTCGCCGACCATCGTGTCGTAACCGTCGGGGAAGCCGACGATGAAGTCGTGGGCGTTGGCCGCGCGGGAGGCGGTGATGATCTCCTCCAGGCTGGCATCGGGCTTTCCGTAGGCGATGTTGGCCGCCACCGTGCCGTAGAAGAGGAACGGTTCCTGCAACACCACGCCGATCTGCCGCCGCATCGCCTCGATGTCGTAGTCGCGCAGGTCAACACCGTCGATGAGGATACGGCCTTCCAGGACGTCGTAGAAGCGGCAGATGAGGTTGACCATGGTGGTCTTGCCCCCGCCGCTAGGCCCGGCCAGGCCGATCATCTCGCCGGGGGCGATGTGGAGGTTGACGTCCTTGAGAACCCTGCGCACGCCGTCGTAACTGAAACTGACATCGGATAACTCGATCTCGCCGCGGAGAGATTGCACCGCATGGGCGGAAGTCTTGGAGAAGATCGCCGGCTGGGCGTCGAGGATCTCGAATATCCGTTGCACGCTGGTGGCGGCACGGTTGAACATGCGGTCCATGTGCGCGATGTTGTGGATAGGCCCGTAGAACATCCACATGAAGCCCATGAAGGCCATCAGCGTCCCTGCCGTCATGGCGCCCTCGGTGCGCCCGGCCAGGGCGTCGCTAACGGCCCAATATCCCCCAACCAGCCACACCAGCAGCGCCCCCAACTGGCTGCCGAACTGCATCACCGGTCCGAACAGCGTCCACAGGGAGATCATGCTCACGTCGTCACGGTAGTAGTCGTCGTTCTTGCGGCTGAAACGGTCCACCTCGCGTTTTTCCTGGCTGAATGCCTTTATCACCCGCACGCCGGGCAGCGCGTCGGCGACGACGGCAGTCAGGACGCTCCAGCGGTGCCAGAGGCGGTCGAAACCCGCGTGCAGCTTCTTGTGGAACACGATCATCAGGACGAACATCACCGGTATCGGCAGCAGGACGACGCACGCCAGCTTCCAGCTCATCAGGAATAGCATCACGCCAACCCCGACAATGGTCATCACCGACACGACCGACTCCACCACCGTCCATGCCACAAAATCCCAGATGCGGTCGCTGTCGCTGGTAACACGCGTCACCAGCGAGCCGGTGGGCCTGCGGGAAAAGTAACTGAGGCTCAGCTTGTGCAGGTGCGCATAGGTGCGGTCGCGGATGTCCCGGCTCATGCGGCTGCCCAGCTTGGCCATCATCCGTTCGCGGACAAACCCGGCCAAGGCGATGAATACCATCAGCGCCGTCATCACCAGGATGTAGGTGCCGAGCACCGCAAAACTCGGCTTGGTCCCATGTTTGAGGCCCAGGCCGTCGTCGAGCATTGGCTTGGTCAGCCACGGCTGTACCAGCCCCGCCGCCGTCGCCGCTACCGCCAGGACCAGCCCCAGCGCCGCCTGCCACCAATATGGCTTGACGAAGTCCAGCAGCCGGCTGAGCACCTTCCGCTTGCTCAGACAGGCCGGGCAGACCTCCGCCCAGGCGGGGATAACCCCGCCGCATTTCTCGCAGCGGGTCTTTTTCTCATCCTCGCCTCGGCCGTTGAAAGCGGTTTCGGCTTCGTCCTTTCCGGCGATGCGTGCCTCCAGGCGGCGATGAAGCTTGGCCACCTCGCGGGCATGGCGAAGCGTGAAACGGTACTCGGCCCGCGACTCCCCGTCGGATAGCAGGCGCAGCAGGTTCATCCCCAACCCCTCGACGATGACCGCGCTGCCGAGGCCCTTCAACGCCGTCCAGTCTCCCTGCCAGGCCCCGCCGGTTTGGCGAAAACCGCCCAACGCCTCGTCGGTGAGCACCAGGTAGCCATCCAGGTACATTCCATGCTCGTCCAGGTCCAGCCGCGCGACGGCCTGGACAGACTTCAGCGGCGCGTGCTGGGCGACCTTGTCCAGCAACGACTGGGGAACGTGGGAGAAAATGTCTTCTTTTGTTTCTTGAAGGCTGGCCATTACGTCCTCCCGAAATGAATTCGGGCCGTCATTCTATTCGATTCCACCCCTCTCGGTCACGCCCAATACCTCCGATATCGCGGGTATCACCCAGCCGTCGCCGTGTCGCGGCTGCCAAGGACCGGGCAATAAAGCCTTGTAGCTGCCCTGCGCCAGTGCATAATCCTTGGACAATGCTGCCGGGATCAGCCGGCGCTGTTAATGAGGAGAACGCCCATGCCCAAACGCGAAGTGAAGCACCCCGACAGGACCACCCCTCCCGGCCCGTATTCCCTGGGCGTCGTCTGCGACGGGTGGTTGTTCGTTGGCGGCCAGACGCCCCGGGACCATCGTACCGGGCAGATCGTGGGAGCCACCATCGAGGAGCAGACCCGCGCCACGCTGGCCAACCTGGACAAGATACTCAAAGCCGCCGGCTGCACGAAGGACGACGTGGTCAAGTGCGCCTGCCACCTTGCGGACATGGGCGATTTCCCCGCCTTCAGCAAGACCTACGGGGAGTACTTCAACTCCGGCGTGCTACCGGTGCGAATGACGGTGCAATCCGGCATGGACAAAATCCTCGTGGAAATCGACGCCATCGCGCGCGTTCCGCAAAAGTCCTGACGCGCAGCCGGGTAGGTACGCTTGCGTGGGCTTATGTGCCACGGATAGAAATTACCGCACGCGGAACCTGAGCCTGACGGCTCATAACCCGCGTGCCCTACTCGCTACATTTTCCGACCCGGTCGATCGAGAAAAGCGTTATTTTTAACCGGGATGCACAACGGCCGGTGAGGTATTCGCGGTTTGCCTCGTCGCCGCGTAGAATGTCCAGCATGGACAGTATTACCCATGGCTTGTTGGGGGCGTTGACGGCGCAGTTGGGCTTTCGCCAGCGGATCGGCCGCGAGGCGACCTGGCTGGCTGCCGGGGCGGCGATGGTTGCCGACCTGGATTTCATGGTCCGCCCGATGCTGTCGCTGGCCGGTGTGGAAAGCAACGAGATGACCACGATGTTCTCTCATCGCGGTCTGAGCCATTCGCTGTTCCTGTCGCCGCTGATCGCCCTGGTGACGGCGGTGGCGTGGTGGTGGTTCCGCCGCCGCAAGGACGGCAAGATCCGCCTAAACGAGTTGGAAAGTTCCCAACCGGGCCAAACGGGGGATTCGGTTACGCCGTTTCGAGCGGTGCGGTTCCGGCTGCTCTACGCATGCCTGTTGACGGCAGTGTTTAGCCACCCGTTGTTGGACTGGTGCACCAGTTACGGCACGCAACTTCTGCTGCCGTTCTCCCACGCGCGTTACGCCATCGACGCCGTGCCCATCATCGACTTTGTATATACCTCGCTACTGATCCTGGCGCTGATCCTCTGTTACCTGGCCAGGAAAATCGCACCGGACTGCTCGAAGCGGTGGACGCTGATCGTCGGCTGGACGGGATTGATCCTCAGCAGCGGCTACATCCTGACCGGCAGGGCGATGCACGACCTGGCCATTTCACGGGCCAGCCAGGAGTTAGGGGCCGCGCGTATTTCGCGGGCCGACGCCTACCCGGCGATGGGAAGCATCCTGGTGTGGCGGGTGGTGGTCCGAAGCGACACCGGTTGGTCCGTGGCGGCGGTCCACGTTCTGTCGCCCAAGAAGCCGGCGATAACCTCCTTCGCCCAGGCCGATGACGAGTGGGTGTCCCGGGCCGCTGGGACGCAAGAGGCCCGCCTGTTCGACTGGTTCGCCATGGGGCGGGTCCGTGCCTCCCACGAGCAACTCGACGGCCTGCACGTCGTGGAGTTCCACGACATGCGTTATGGCCGGCGGACCGACAGCATGGAGAGCCTCTGGGGCCTGCGCGTGGAATTCGATTCGTCGGGAAAGCTGTTGGCAGCGCACAGATTCCATTCTTATCGCGGGATTTCCCTTGGCCAGATCGTGGGGCAGGCATGGCACGATATCTGGAATCCCTGACCGGACCAGCGGGGATTAACTCTGTCACAGATTAAATTATGGGGAAGTGTGCCACCCCCAAAAGAAGCGAAGCGTAGTTTGGGGGTGAGGTTTGCTAACTATCATCCCCAAGCGGGCGACGCTTGGGGGCGGCAGCGCTAAAAAACCATGACAAGTGTCAGCCCGGGAAGACCCGATAGCTCTCGGACATCAAGCCCGTCACCCCGTAATAAATCCAGTTGACGACCATGAAGATCAGCCCGCCCAGAAGGTCTCCCGCGATCACGCCGGCCATGAGTTTCTTGGTTCGCTGATAAGTCGCCGCGCCTCCCAGGCGAGTTACGGCAACCTTGATTACCCAGCCCAGAAGGAAGGAGGCGCTAAGAACCCGTATGAACCAGACGCCCCAGACCACGAAGAACACCGGGTGCAGCGGCCACCACGTGTACCGAAGCCTCAACAGGCTGGTGGCCAGCACCAGCGCCAGGCCGATGGCCGCGGCCCAGAGGAACCGCTGGTCCGGCTGGATGTGGGCGATCCGCTCCAGCGGGCCGTAACTGTTGCACTGTTCCAGTTGGCCTTGGAGCTTGAGTTTCGTGACGGAGCGTTCGGCGGCGTCGAAGGAGAACTTGGGAACCGTCGAGGTCGCCCATTGATTGGTTTTGACCCCCGCTTCCTGGAGTCCGTAATTATAGTTGGCCCACAACGCCGTTGGGATGACCACCGCCAGGGCCACGGCCACCACAAGCGCCGACAGCCAACCGATTCGTCCGGGCTTGACGTTCGCCTTGTCGCACATCTTCAGGCCGTTGACCAGGAAGGGAAGGAGGCACTCGCGCGGTTCGATCGTCAGGATCATCGTCGTCATGCCGATGATGATCGTGGCCTTTGGCCCCAGCGCCGTCAGCCCGAAAAGACCGATGAACACCGCCGGCGGCTGCCAAAGGGGCTTGCAGAGGAACATGCCCGCCTCTGCGTTGACCCTGGCCATGACCACAAAGATCAGCAGGGTCAGCAACACCGCCAGGACTGCCAGCGGCCATTGCAAGCCCAACCGCGACAGAAGCACAACCATCAGAACAAATGCGGGAATGAGGATTCGCGTCGCCCAGACGGCAGCCGGTTCGGTCTCGCCCACGCGGCGGAAGGTGACGGCCTCCTTGGCCAGCAGGCCGTAATACCTCCGGCCCGTGTAGAAAAGCACCAGGGCGATCCCCAGGTACGCGCCGAAACCTAACCAATTAAAGATTCCTCCCTCCATGTAACTGCCGGAGGTGTCCACGCCAGCGGTGACCAACATCGCCCCGACGATCACGGGAATGATCGCCGTCATCCCCAGGCTGAAACCGACATCGGAGGCGAGGAAAAACGAAAATGCCACCGCCGTCGGGTACAACTCCGGGCTCATGATGTCACCCCCTCCGGGCGTACTATGTAACACAGGGTAACTGGCCCCGATGGCGGTGAAATCATAGCCCAGGGGAATCTGGATCATCGACTGGGGGAACCAGACATACAGTCCGTTGACGATGCGAATGACCAGGACCGCCCCCAGGCCGATCCAAAAGAGCTTGTCGCGAAAGATCGGACCAAATAGCCTGCCTGGCGTCTGCTCCATCAGCGAACCGGCGAAATCCGCGATTGGGTAGCGCAACCGCTCGCGCGAGGCCCACTGCCGGTGAACGATCAAAGACAGGCAGATGACCATCAGGAACGTCAGCCCCACCAGGGGCAGCCAGGTGACCATGGGCGTGCGCCAGGCATTCCAGGGGATCCGGTCCAGGCCGATGGGCTTGCCACGCTGTCCCCAGCCGCTGATAAACCCCCCGACGATGTCAACGTCGTACTGTCCCCCGTTTACCAGCAATTGCGGCGGGACGTAGGACATCAGATCGGCCTTTCGCCAGCCGGGGGACGTCTGGTAATGCTGGAGCGGCATGAGCAAAGTCGGGGTAAACGTCCTCATCAGACCGTTACTGGGGACGCTGCACGCCACCAGCGTCAGGCATAGTGAAACGGCCAACTCCCCCGGGCGCAACGCCCAGGAGGGCTTGAATCGCCGCATCAGTGGATTGACCACCATCATGAAAACGATCAGCATCCCAAAGACGCTGATGGGCAAATGGTTGCCGATGAACAAGTTAATGCAGATGTAATAGTCGTTGATATACGCCACGCCCGCGATGACGGCCGCGAGGATCAAACCGATCAATACCGCGCGTAAACTCATAAGAGCCTTTACTATCGCCTGCAAACCGCAACAGGGAGCCTAGTTAATAGGGTAGAACGCAAGAATTGTCAAACATCTCGCCGCGACGAATCATTCGCAACCACCCCCCGTGGGGCCGTAGCCGCAACCAGCCAATCTGCAAATATCC
>PMBX01000073.1:10033-10217 GCA_003153915.1 Phycisphaerales bacterium | reverse complement strand
ATCAAGGACGGTGTATGTTGCGGCTGCAAGAAACCTGCCGAAAAATGCACCTGCAAGAAAGTGAAATAGTCTCGTTGGTGTGGGACTGAACCGTTTTGCGGCGATGGAACCTTGATGAGATAAGGCGAGGGGATTATCCTGCCGACATGTCGGGGCATCGCCGGCGGCGGATCGGACGCAGTGG
>PMBX01000073.1:0-9965 GCA_003153915.1 Phycisphaerales bacterium | reverse complement strand
TGGGCAATGGCGACATCGCCGTTAACGCCTGGGTAGAGGAAGGGGGCGACCTGCTGTTTTATATCTCCAAGACGGACGCCTGGAGCCAACACGCGCACCTGCTGAAGCTCGCCCGCATCCGCGTGTCGTTGAGTCCCCATCTCAATGTCAGCGACGGGCCGTTCCGCCAGGAACTTCGACTCTGCCAGGGAGAGATTCTCATCCAGGCCGGCAGGGGCCGACGGGCCGTGACGCTGTCGCTTTGGGTGGACGCCAACCTGCCCGTCATCCGCCTGGAGGCCCGCTCCGCCGTCCCGTTGACGATGCGCGTGACCCTGGAGACTTGGCGCAACCAAAGTCGCCAACTCCACGGCACCGAGGCCGATTACGTCGAGAGATTCTCACAAGACCAACCTCCCACCGTCGGCCCGGACATTCTGGCCCCGGCGGCAGGTAAAATCCGCTGGTACCATCGCAACGAGACATCCGTCTGGCGGGCCAACCTCCGATTGCAGGGACTGGAAGCTCTCGTCGCCACGTCCAAAGACCCGCTGCTGGGCCGCACGTTTGGCGGGCAAATCGCCGGTGGGGGCATGGTCCTTCGCGACGAACGGACATTGGAATCAACCCGTGCATCCAGGAGACACCGGCTGACGGTCTGCGTGTTGACCGCCCAGACCAAAACCGCCGCTCAATGGCTGCGGCGTTTGCAGGGGCTGGCTACAAGGGTCGGCGCGGCCGATTGGCGGAAGGCCAGGCGCGATCACGAACAATGGTGGCAGCGGTTTTGGCGGCGAAGTTGGATTCGCGTCGAGGGCCATCCCCAGGCCGCTTGCGTGACGCGAGGTTATGTCCTTCAACGGTTTATCAATGCCTGCGCGGGGCGCGGCGGCTCGCCGATCAAGTTCAATGGATCAATCTTCACCGTGGAGACCCGGCTGGAGGGTAAGCCCGCAGACCCGGACTACCGCATGTGGGGCGGGCCGTACTGGTTCCAGAATACCCGCCTGACCTACTGGTCCATGTTGTCCGCCGGCGACCTCGACCTCATGGCGCCGCTGTGGGAGATGTACCTCCGCGCGTTGCCTCTGGCGCGCCGCCGATGCAAAGTTTACTACGGCCACCAGGGAGCGTTCTTCCCCGAGACGATGCACTTCTGGGGCACGTACTTCAATGAGAACTATGGTTTCCAGCGGCAGGGCAAGCCCGCGGGCCTGACGGACAACACGTACATCCGCTACTACTGGCAGGGGGGGCTTGAACTGGTGGCGATGATGCTGGACCGCTACGAAATGACGCGGGACCGCCGCTTCCTGGCCCGGACACTGCTGCCGGCGGCTGAGGAAATCGTCAAGTTCTTTGACCGCCACTGGAGTCGCGATTCCACCGGGAAGATACGCTTCGAGCCGGCGGCGTCGCTGGAGACTTTTCATCGTGCCGTCAATCCGCTGCCGGAGATCGCCGCTCTTGCGTGGCTGCTGCCCCGTTTGCTGGCCTTGCCCGCCGATTGCACCACCGAGCAATGTCGCCAAGCGTGGAGAAAAACCCTGCGCGACCTGCCCGCTCTGCCCATGGGGCGGCAGGACGGCAAGGAGTTCCTCTTGCCGGCTCAGCAGTACGACGACCTCCGCAATGTGGAAAACCCGGAACTGTACGCGGTATTTCCCTACCGGTTATTCGGCGTGGGAAAGCCCCGGTTGGAAACGGCGTTGGCGACCTACGCCCGCCGAGTCAATCCCCAGGGCGGCGGCTGGCAACAAAACGCCATCGGGGCCGCTTATCTGGGCCTGGCCGATCTGGCCGCCAAATACGTCCAGGAAAGCTTCTCCACCTTCGACTCCGCCAGCCGCTTCCCGGCATTTTGGGGACCAAACTACGACTGGACTCCCGACCAGCCCCACGGCTCCGTGGCCATGATCGCATTGCAGCGAATGCTCTGCCAGACCGAGGGCGAAAGGATACTTCTGTTTCCGGCCTGGCCGAGGGATTGGGACGTCCGCTTCAAGCTTCACGCACCGCGGCGGACGACCGTGGAGGGCGTCTATCGCGCAGGCCGGCTGGAAAAACTGTCCGTCTCGCCAGCTCGCCGGGCCAAAGACATCGTCAACTGCATGGAGCAAACCGGCCGCGATTAAACACGGTCGCGCGAGTCGGTAATTTTTCCTGTCAGCGCCGTCGCAGCCGCCGTCAGCGGGCTGGCCAGGTACACGCCCGCGTCCTTGTGCCCCATCCTGCCGGGGAAGTTGCGGTTGGTGGTTGAGACCACCGCGATCGGCTCGTTGGCCCGGCCGAAGGTGTCTACGGGTCCGCCAAGGCAGGCTGCGCAACTGGCCGGTCCGATCTTGCACCCGGCGGCTTGGAAGATTGCCCGCAACGTCTTGCCGTCCACCTTGCGGCGGTCCAGGTCCAGGTCCACTTCCGTGGTAGCCGGGACGATGTAGGTGTCCACCTTGACTTTCCTGCCAGCCAGCACGGTCGCTGCCGCGACAAAGTCGTGCGTCTTTCCGCCCGTGCAAGAGCCGATGTAAACGCGGTCGATTTTCACGTCCCGCAGCTTCCTCGCCGATGCACATTTGTCCGGCGAGTGCGGCTGGGCGACGGTTGGTTCCAGCTTGGCCACGTCGTATTCAAAGACCTTGGCGTAGGGGGCGTCGGCGTCGGAGGCGACGACCTTGAAGGGTTTCTTCGTCCGCGCGGCGACATAGTCGATGGTTGTCTGGTCGGCGGCGATGATACCGTTTTTGGCGCCAGCCTCGATGGCCATGTTGCACAGCGTCATCCGCTCGTCGATGTCCAGGCCGTCGATGGCCGATCCGGCGAACTCCATCGCGCAATATGTCGCCCCGTCAGTGCCGATCTGGCCGATGACGTGCAGGATCAAGTCCTTGGCCATCAAATAAGGCGGCATCGCGCCGTGGAAGACGAACTTCATCGACGGAGGAACCTTCAGCCACAACTTGCCCGTGCCCATCACCAGCGCCGCGTCGGTGTTGCCGATGCCCGTGNNGTGCAGGTGTGGCTGTCGGTGCCCAGCAGCAGTTCTCCGGGCCGGGCGTGTCCGGCCTGGGGCAGCGCGACGTGGCAGACGCCGCGATAGCTGGTCTTGGCTGCGTCGGTGTAGGGGGCGGGCATTCCCTTGGTCCCCGAGGCCAGGAAGTCCGGGTCGTAATAGTGGCGGATTCCCTGCTGCCGCACGAAGTCCCGCAGGATGTCGATGTTGCGGTGGGCCTTGGGATCGGCGGTGAAGATGTAGTGGTCCGGGATGATGACGATCTTGTCGGGGTCGAACACCTTGGCGTCGGCGCCGAACTGCTCGTGAAAGATGCCGATGGTCCCCATCCCGCAGACGTCGTGGGTCAGCAATACGTCAACGTCGCACCAGACGTTCTCTCCCACGGCCAGGGAACTCCTGCCAGAATGAGCGGCCAATATCTTCTGCGTGATCGTCATGCCCATGATTTCACTCCCGCGCCGGCGGGTTCAATCCACCGCCCGGCGCAACGAACAAACCACTATCCTAAGGCTTTGAGTCGTTCCAATCAACAGCGAGGCGGCGGGCCGGTTTCCCGGTGGCATTCCCAAACCGCNNGGCGATGGAGTCCGCCTTGTCCTGAATGGACAGAACCGCCCCCAAACGTTTTCGTGAGGCTGATGGCTCCTGTCGGAAAACCCGGCAGGGGCCTTTTGTTTGGGCGGCCCCCGACCCAATGCAAGGAGCCTGTCGATGATCGACTCTCCGTGGTTGTTGGCTGCCGTCTGGATGGGCCTGGCGCTGGCCGCGAGCCTCATCTCCATCAGGACGGCCATCTCCATCGCCCTGGTCGAGATTTGCCTGGGATGCGTGGCGGGCAATGTCCTGGACCTGAAGACCACCGAATGGATCAATTTCCTCGCTAGTTTCGGCAGCATTCTCCTGACGTTCCTTGCCGGGGCCGAGATCGACCCCAAGTCGCTGCGAAAGCACTGGAAGCCGGCTGTCTCCATCGGGTTCGTCAGTTTCCTTGGGCCGTTTGTGGGGGCGTGGGCCTTCGCCTATTGGGTGCTCGGCTGGGACCCCAACGCCAGCAAGATCGCCGGAATTGCCCTGTCCACCACGTCCGTGGCCGTCGTCTACGCGGTGATGATCGAGACCGGCCTGAACCGAAACGACCTCGGCAAGCTGATCCTGGCCGCATGCTTCGTGACGGACTTGGGAACCGTGCTGGCCTTGGGGGTCATGTTCGCCCACTACAATATCTGGCTGGTGGTCTTTCTGGGCGCATCGGCGGTGGTGATGCCCTTCGCCGGCATGCTCACCGAGAGGTTCCTGAAACGCTACGAAGGCCAGGTCAGCGAACCGGAGATCAAACTTTTGCTGCTGATGTTGTTCGCGTTGGGCGGGCTGGCCGCGATGGCCAACAGCGAGGCGGTCCTGCCCGCTTACATCCTGGGGCTGGTGGTGGCCGGGGCGTTCGCCAGACACCGCGAGACGATCCGGCACATCCGAATCGCCACCTTTGCGATGCTGACGCCGTTCTACTTCCTCAAAGCCGGCGCGTTGGTGCATATAGGATCGGTGTGGACGGGCCTGTCGGCCATCGCGATGCTGCTGGGGGTCAAGATGCTGGCCAAGTTTATCGGCGTCTATCCGGTAACCCGGTTGTTCAAACAGGACAACACGACCGGTGCATATACCACGCTTCTGATGTCCACCGGACTGACGTTCGGAACGATCTCGGCCATGTTCGGGCTCAGTCGCAAGCTTGTGACCCCTTCACAGTATTCAGTCCTTGTTACCGTGGTAATCGCCAGTGCCGTGGTCCCAACGTTGATTGCGCAGCGACACTTCAAGCCCAAGCTCTCGGCCATGCGATTCCAGGCCGAAGACGAGGCGCTAACATTATCCGAGGCCGACAATGGAACGAAAGCAACCGGTCAGGCCAAGTAGGACTGACGGAGATCATGTCGGCTGGTGGCATTCACAAACCGACGTTTGATATTCCTGCCACAACCAAACGCAGTTTGGGGGTGTGACATGTCCGACAACCCAAGCTGCCAAGCTTCGCTTGTGCGCGTGGTGGTGGCGGCGAATTTGGGGAGATCGTTGGGAAGGCCGCTGCTCGCTACTGGCGGAAATCCAGCACGAGCCGCCGGCCGTCCTTGGTCAGCTCCACCAGGCCGGAATCCCAGGCCGATTTCAGGTATGGGCTGTCCCAGGTGGGATAGTCCAGGTCGGCGGGCCGGTCGTTGAGGAAGCGCCCGCCGTCGGCATCGACGCGGAGTTTCCCGTGGCCGGGCGAGTCGTACTCCAATGACACCGAGCGGGCGTCGAAGCGGATCGCCGCTGCCGCCAGGCGCTGCTGGAAGGACTGGAAAGAGTCAAACTCCTCCGCCGTACCGGCCTGGCAGACGATCCCGTTGACCGGCCCGCTGATCATCTCCCGATCTGCGTGCTCGCCCTCGGTGGTCCATCGCCAGCCGTCGGCTGCCCACAGGCCGCCGTATACCTCGCCGCGGCGGAAGAACACCCAGCCGCCTTGTTGGACGACTTCGTCAAGCTGCTTTCGAGGCAGGTGGGCGTGGATGTGTTGCAAGGGCTGTTTGGCGGTGATGCGATAGACCGCCACGACGGCCGGGCCGTTCTGGAAAAAACTGCCGCATTCGCAGCAATTGTCGCCCGTCCAGTACCTGTGCGTCTCGCTCTTGCCGGGATGATGGGTGAATATGCTGACGGGAGGGCTACCGGCCAGCACCAGTTCCCACTCCACCTGCTGATGCCGCGCATACCAGGCGTCTGGCGAACCCACCTCATAAGGGTCCTGCCGTTGGACCGCGCCGATGGCAAAGGACGGATCCCACCAGGTGTACTTGCGGATGCTGCCGTCGCCGATGACTTCCGGCAGGGTGTCGCTGAGGCGGTGCAGGTGCTTGCGTTCGCGGTTGACGTATTGCCGGCGACGATTGACGGCGATGTCGACCACTATATCGTCAGGCCGGAAGTTCGACAGCAGGCACTCCACGGGGCGACAATCTTGGATCATATTTCCGTCGCCCTGGCCGAAGTACAAGTGCAGCATCGGATAGGTAGGGGATAATGTGGTATTCAGCAGTCCTATCTCGTAACTTCGACCATGCGCTCCGGCCAACACCCCGCCCACCATGTCCACCGCCATGTCAGCCAGCAGCAGGTTGCTCATGTCCCCCGTCATGCGACGAAGCCCGTCGTCTTTGGCAAGGTCGTACACCGTCAGCAGCGATTCCATGTCCACGGCCAGATATCCGGTTGAGTCAAACTCCCCCCAGCCCTGCCGAGCGCGGAAACGGATGAATCTCTTGATCCACCCGCCGTCGATCTCAACCAGCTCGTTTCCGCTTCGGCCGTAAGCCTCGAATCGCCGGTCGATCAGCGCCTGCGCCGCCACCAGCCGGGCGGCGTGGAACTGGAGGGCGTGGTTTTCCGAGGGGTACATGCTCTCGAAGTCCCTGGTCAGGAAGAACCGCTCGATGGCCTCGATGGTTGCCGGCTCGAGCCGGTCGCGAAATTGCGCCAGCGCGCGGGCCAATCGCAACGCCGTGAAGTCCACCTCGCCCTTGTGGTCTCGGCCCGTTGGATGGGGATGGTCGAACCACCCCGCCACCCACGCCAGGTGCTTGTTGACCCCAGGCAGATCGACGCCGGCCGAGAGGCGAACCAAGCCGGCCTGGCCGTATAAGTCCTTGCTGTCCAGCGGAATGGCCAGCAACAGCTCGGTCAGCTTGTCCCGCCGCCGTCCAAACCCCTCCTGCACCACGCGCACGATTTCGGATTCAGCCATTTGCTTCTTCTCTCTATCCAATTCTTTCAGCGTTTGATGGGCAGCCTGCCCTGTCAGGCAAGGCCACGATGGCCGCCGAGGGCAAGAACAAGGCTATTATTAACAATCGTTGTTGATGATTCAAAATGTCTTTCTTTGCGGTCTTGGCGATCTTAGTGGCCGTGGTGATTTTTGCGGTCTTGTGCGACAAGGATCGTAAGACCCCGGCCGGAGGGCTTTTCCCTTGACGCCGGCGGCGTGGTTGCTACATTGCCATACCCGCCCAGGCCGAGATGGGTACAATAATGTGAAGTGACGTGGAAAAACTCCACCCGCGCCGCTAGCTCAGTTGGTAGAGCAGCTGACTCTTAATCAGCGGGTCTCAGGTTCAAGTCCTGAGCGGCGCATTGAGGGGTACCGCCCCGCGGAATTGCCGGAACAGCAGCCAGGAAGTCGGGTGGTGATCGGCCTACCGACTCATCTGGGCCTGCGAATCGGTCGTTACGCGGTGCTTGCCGGCGGGGAGCACCCGTTCCAGCGGTTGGGGCCGTCCAAGCGGGTTGACCAGCAACTTCACCTCGGCATCAGCGACTACCTCGAAGGAGCACTGGCTGTCCTGGGTGATGACGAACTGACGTACCACAACATTGCCACCACGGGCCTCAAAGACCACTTGGCCGTCGCGGGTCAATCGTGTCAGGCCGCCGCCGGAGGCCACGTCGTAGGCATGCCCTTGCAGGCAGATGTTAGTCAGCCGGCTGGGTTGCTTGGCCAGCGTGCCGAATCGCAGCCCATGACCCTGGTCCCAAGGTTCGATGTCGATCATCTCCTCGACGCCCATCAGCGGCAGCAGCATCGACCAACTCTGGGCGCGCGAGGCGTAGGCTGTTCGCCGCCCGGTCTGCGGGTGGTAGTTCTCGCATGTTTGGTTGCCGTCGCGCCAGTTCTCCAGCCACATCGCGGCGCTCTTGGCGGCCAGTTCGGCGGCGGCGGCGTCCAGTTGGTACCGCTTAAGCCCCTCGTACACCAGGTAGTTGGAGGCCGGCCAGATCGCTCCGCGCCAGTAGCAGAAGGGCGGGAAAATCGTCTTGCCGTCGTGGGGGAACTGGGTGGGCAGGCCGTACTCGGGGTCGGCCTTGGACAGCGAGGGGATCACGTATTGCCCCCAAAAGGTCCGCTCGTCGAGCAGGTGAAGCACCAGCCGCTGGGCCTGTTGGGCGGAGGGGGCGCCCGCCAGCAGCGGGTAGAACGACGTGGGGCTTTCGCACAAGGCCCAGTCGCCGCTGACGTATCGGTTGCGGTACATCCCGTCGGCGTCGTGCCAGAAGGTCTGGTTGATGGCCGCGATGATATCTCGGTAGTCCTGCTCGTACTGCCGGGCGTCCTGTGGATTGCCCAGAACTGCGGCCATCTTGCCCATGATCTCCAGGCTGACGGCCTTAAAGCTGCTCATGTCCAGGCTGTACATGTCACCCATGTTGCGGAGATGTTCTCGCATGGGCGTGTCGTCCATGCCCTTGCCGACGTTAAACTTGTTGGGCATGGTGCCTTGGACAAGCTTCGCGTCCTGCGGTGGGTAGAGCTTGCGGTAGACCGGGTAAGTCGCCTCCAGCAGCGTGCGGTCGCCGTTGCGCCGGAAGACCCGCCAGGCGGCGAAGGGGCCGATGCGTTCGTCGCCTGCCGCCAGCAGCAGATTATCGCGGGCGAGGCCGGCATCGACGAGGGCAGCCACGATCGCGTTGAAGTTCTCATCCCAGCCCCAGACGTTGTAACGCCCGTCGTACATCCATGGGGAGCGGCCGGGGGGAAGGAACACCTTTCGCTCAAAGGGATGCCAGGTGCGGATCCAGAACATGGCGTCAAGCATAGGCCCCGCGCCCTCGCCGAGTGGGCCGTCGCCGGACAGGCCGCGCCGGTTGCCTTTGGCGGCGGCGGCAATAGTGGCGGCTATCCGCGCGGCGTCGATGGCGGGCGGGGGTGTCAGCGGTGCGGTGCCGGCGGCAGCCTGGAAACAGATCGTCTCGCCTCTGGCCAGCGGGCCAAAGACCATCAGGCCGGATCTTCCGTCGGGTTTATCGAAACCGTCACAAGTGGGCGAAAGTTGCGTTCGCGCCGGCGTCTGCGCCGAGCCCAGCCAGAACGCGTCCTGGCCCTCGTCGGCGGGGCGGAGGCGCTCCCATCGGCCGCGGGGAATACTGTGGCCGCCGGTGATCCGCGAAACGCCCGGATCAACCTCGATACCCGGCGAGAGGCCGATGATCAGGCCGGGCCTGGCGACGCGGAAATGGCAGGGGTTGACGAACGGGACGTATGGCGGACCGCCATCGGACGGCAGGGGCAGGCCCAGCAGCCAGTAGTCGTGGGCGGGGTAGGCCTCCAGCACGACCACCAGGCCGTCGCGCAGGGCCTGTGCCTGGCCGGCGATGCTACCGTCGCCACCGGCGGCCCAGGTGATCTTCAGCGGCCCGGCCGTGATCTGGGCGTAGGAGGCGTCGTCGGCGTAGGGGCCGATGACGGTGACGGCCTCGGTGAACGCCATGCCCGTCACGAGCCGGCCTGCCTCGACGTACCCGACGCGCACGCCCCAAAGCGACCCCCGCGGGCCGGTGAGCATTGCACCGTTCCAACTGCTGTAGTCCAGGCCCGGCTGGGCCAGACACGCCGACGGCTGTGTGTGTGCGGTCATGGCGTCACCTGCGGTTGCGGGAATTGCCCAGACAACAGCCAACACGCTACGGCGGCGCCCGGCCTGCCGGCTGTTGGTATATTCGGCCTTGCCATCCGTCCCGGCGGGATGGCGGATTGTAGCCACGGATGAAGCGGAAGTCCATCGCAAGGGGGCGCGGCGGAATCCCCCGATGGGGCGTGAAGAATCCCCCGGCCGTGCCGGGGGCTTACCCTTGCGGGTCTATGGAGATGTTTGAAGCCCCGTGCACCGCACGGGGATGGTGTTGCGGAATCCCCCGCCGGGGCGGCAATTTCAAACCGCCGTTTGATATTCGTGCCACACCCAACCTTTGGGTTGGGGGTGTGCCACGTTCGACACCACCAATCCGCACACCCCCAAACTTCGCTATGCTTCGTTTGGGGGTGGCACCTGGCGCGACCGGGAGATTCTACCACGGTTTCCCGGCCTGGCCAAAGGAATTGGCCGGGTATGGCGGTCCTTTGCGCCGCTACGTTCCCTTGTAGTCGCGGCGATGGAATGTCCGA
>PMBX01000123.1 GCA_003153915.1 Phycisphaerales bacterium | reverse complement strand
CAGATCGCCCAGGCATCCCCGTCGCGCGTCAAGGTGGCCGCCGTGCCCGCCGACCCGGTCGAGGCGGTAAAAGACGTCCTGGCTCGCATGATCGAGGCCGAAAAAACCAAGGACTTCCAGAAGTTCCTGGAGTTCCTGATACCCGATGAGGCCAAGGTCTTCCAGCCGGTCGTCGCAAAGGCCAAGGAAATTACCGAAAAGCAGGCTTCCGTGTCCCAATTGGTCAAGGAACGCCTGGAATTAGACTTCGCCAAAGTCGCCGGAGGGGAATCGGCGGGGGGGATGGGGTCTTTCGTTCAGACCTACAACACCGAGGCGACGGATATCGAAAAGATGAAGTTTGAGCCGGCCGAGGGACAAGTCACCGTGACAGACCCCAACGGCCTGAAGGTCGTCTTTGTGCGTGTCGGGGACGACTGGAAGCTCAAGATGGGTTTGGATGCGTCCAAGTTGCCGGTCATGGTGGAGTTCCTCGATGCCGTCGGGGTCTACCTGGGCGATGTGGAGGCAGGCGTCAACGACGGGTCGATCACCAAAGAGAACTTCACAGCCAAGTGCCAGGAACTATTGGCGGCGAGGCTTGCCCCGGCGATGGCAAAAATCGGGCAGTTGGCGGCGAAAGACAAAGCCAAGCTCGCCGGTAAATNNCAAAGCCAAGCTCGCCGATAAATCCGCCGGCGCCGCCGGTGGAACGGCCGAGATTGATATCTCCGCCGATTTCCCGCTAAATACCGCCAAGCCCGCCGATAAACAGGCCGTCACCGAAGTCCGCGCCTTTGTCGGATCCCTGGCGACGGCTACTGAGGACAAGCAGTATGACCAGGCCGTCGGGATGTATGAGGCCAAGGATGCCACGCTGGTCCGCCCGGCGATCCGAGGCAACTGGATGCTGCGGCGAACGCGTTTGGCCATCGAGGCGGCGACCAAGAAGGCCAAGGATAAAAAGATCGATTTTGAGGCCGCCGGCGCGGCGATTGATGCCTCTTACGACGTTGCTGCCCGAGATGCCATCATCGCCGCGGTCGTTCCTGCCCTGGTGGAACTGAAACCCTTTGCCGCACCGGAGGCGACCATCCAGTCCGCCGGGGACCTGGTTCTGGTCAGTACGCCCGCGGGGGGCAAAATGCTGCTGGCCAAGAACGAAGGGCAATGGGCGCGGCGGTTACTGAGCCACGAACGCAAGGCACTGACGACGTTGCGGGGTCTTAACACGGCGATCGACAAATGTTGGCAGGACCTGGCCGCCGCCTTTGACGGCGGTTCCGTCGCCACGCAGGAGGCCCTCATCGCCAAGGCGACGGAATTGGCCAATCAGGGGGTCGCTCCCAAGGGCAAGGACCTGGCCGCCATCGCCGCCTCCATGCCCGCGCCAAAAGTCAGCGAAGGAGCCGTGTTGCCCGTTTCTCCCGGCGCCGAAGCCGCGCCTGGCGAACCTGCCGCCGTCCAACCCGTCCCCGTCCAACCGGTGGAGGTTTTACCGGCGGATTCCAATGCATCGGCTGCCCCAAAGCCTGACAAAGCCGGAGAGCTCCAGCAGCAGAACCAGCAAGACCGCGGTCCGGAAAAAGCCCAGCAAATGCGGGAGCGGCTGATGCGTCCGACGAAGCGCCTCACGGGCGGCGGATCCTGACAAGGCGTCGGTCGTTCATGAGCGAACCATCCTCATCCGGTCCGTTGAGGGCCTACACCCTGCGAGAGGCGCAGTACTACCTCACCGTCACGTCCTGCCCTGGCTGCGGGAAGGGACCGTGGCTGGTGGATTCCACCGACGTTCGGCAGCGCCCGCCCGGATTGGCCGTGATCCAGACACACTGCAAGAATTGCCAGGTCCGGCGGGAGTTTCAGTTCCTCTGCGAACATGAAACATCTCACAATGCCGCCGGGACGGAAGTGATTAACCCCACCGGCCGTCCAAGCCGGCTGGTGGACCTGGGGCAGTGGCTGAGCCTGTTCTATCTGTTGGTGGAGTCGGCGGCGTCGGATACGTCTCCCGCCGTCACCCGCCGCGAGGGTTACCAGGCGGCTTTGTGCCTTGGCGAGGCGTTGAAATTCTACGGCGACAACGAGCTGCCGAGCGAATCGGCGTTCTTCAGCGAGACCACCGCGGCGGTCTTCCGAAAGCAGCCGGAGAAATTCGCCCGCCAGAAGTTGCAGGACATGCAGGCCAAGTTGCCCGCCCTGCACGTCATGGCGCGCAATGTCGCGCGGGACGAGCGTCGCACAAACCGTTCCTGGTGGCGATTCTGGCAATAGGAAGGTTAGACCCATGCTTCCACAATCCGTCCGTGACCATCTACTGGCCCGTCGCCAGGAACACCTGGCGGCCTTGAAGGAGTTCCTGGCTATTCCAAGTCTTGTCAACGACGAGCCCGGCGCCGCGGAGGCAGCTCGGCAGGCGTCCGATTGGCTGGCCGGGGGGTTCTCGTCGCTGGGCTTGGACTCCGCCGTCATGGAGACTTCGCGACGCCCCGCGGTGCTGGCCTCGTCCAGGAAAATCCCCGGCAGGCCCACGCTGATGATATACGGCCACTATGACGTCCAGGCGCCTGAACCGTTGGAACGCTGGACCTCTCCGCCTTTTCAGCCGCAAGTGCGAGACGGCTATGTTTATGCGCGAGGCGCTTGTGACGACAAGGGGCAGCTTTTCGCCCACCTGATGGCCGTGGAGGCATGGCAGCGGGCCGGCGGCGGATTGCCACTTAACGTCAAGTTCTTCATCGAGGGTCAGGAGGAGATCGGCTCGCCGGGCATAGAGAATTTCATGGCCGCCCACAAGGACGAACTGGCCGCCGACGCCGTCGTCATCAGCGATTCGGAGTTCTTCGCCGAAGGCGTTCCCAGCATCACCTACGCGCTGCGAGGGCTTGTACCGGTGGAGCTGACCGTCACGGGGCCTGCCCACGACGTTCACAGCGGCATCCACGGCGGGGCGGTGAGCAATCCCGTCAATGTCCTGGCGGCGATGATCGCCGGCCTGCACGATGCAAACGGCAGAGTGACTGTACCGGGTTTCTACGACGACGTGCTGGAGCTTTCCGAACAGGAACGGCGGGCCTGGGGGGCCTTGCCGTTCGACCCTGCCGCCTACGCCGCCTCGCTGGGTGTCGCCGAGTTGGGCGGGGGCGAGCGTGGATTGCCCCCCCTGGAACGGCGGTGGTCGCGTCCGACGTTGGACTGCAACGGCATTATCGGCGGGTATACCGGTCCGGGCGGCAAGACCATCATTCCATCCCGGGCCAGCGCGAAGCTCTCCATGCGGCTGGTCGCCAATCAGGACCCCGACAAGGTCATCGAGGGCATCACCTCCTATGTCCGACAACACCAGCACCCTGGAACGGTGGCGGAGATAGCGGTTCTGTCCAAGTCGCGCCCGGTGCTGCTGGACCGCCACAGCGCCGCGATGAAGGCCGCCGAAGCTGCGCTGGAGGAAGCCTTTGGCCGCCGGCCGGCGATGATCCGCTGCGGGGCGTCGGTGCCCGTGACGGAGTTTTTTCAGCGGCTCTTCGGTATGGACGCCGTGCTGATGGGCCTGGGCCTTCCCGATGATGATACCCACGCCCCCAACGAGCGGTTCCGCTTGGAGCACCTTTGGCGAGGCTCGCAGGCCGCGGCGGCATTGATGGGCAATTTTGGGGCAAAGTAACGCAGGTTGGCTTGACAGGCCGGCGGCGATGGGGATAATAACCCCCTTCCTGAACCGAAGGAGTCCGCAACGTGTATGCGATCATTGAAGACAGCGGCCAACAGTTTCGCGTCTGCGAGGGCGACCTGCTGAACGTCGATTTACGCGACTTAGCCGAGGATGCCAAGGAACTAACCTTTGACCGGGTCCTGCTGGTCAGCGGCGATGGAGGCGTCAAAGTGGGCGCCCCGCTGGTAGCCGGGGCCAAGGTGCTGGCCGAGATCATCGAGGCCGAGGAACTAGGCCCCAAGATTCACATCTACAAGATGCGGCGGCGTAAGAACTATCGCCGCAAGACCGGACACCGCCAGCGGTATATCCAGGTCCGAATCGCCAAGATCGTCGCCTAGGGAACCTCTTGGCGGCCTTCCAATAGTTTCACCATGCCCTCCAACATCGTCGCCAGGGCCTCCGCGCCGCCGGCCTGGAATGCGGTTTGCCCGCAAGGCCCGCAGAGTTTCTTGGTGATTTCCATCCGCATCGCGGGGTTCTTGATGCGATCGCGCAGGGGGCCTCGCAACCGGCCGATAGCCTCGGCGAATTCGCCCACCCGCGGCGGGAGGGCGTCGGCCAGGCGGTCGCGGATTTCCACCGCCATCGCCGGGGCCAAGCCCCCGGTTCCCACGGCCACCACCACGTCCCCCTCCTCATGCACCGCCGGCAGGAAGAAATCGCAGTCTTGCGGCCCGTCGGCGACATTGACCATCACCCCGGCCGAGCGGGCGTCGGCGGCGATCCGCGAGTTGATCGCACGATCGTCCGTGCAGGCCAGGACCAAAAATGCGCCGTTCAGGATTTCACGATGATAGCCGCGGCGGAGGACGGTCATCCCGGAGGTATCCGCGCCGGCGGGAATTTCCGCGGCGGCCAACGTCACATCCGCTCCGGCATCGAGCAATTTTCTGGCCCGTCGCAGGCCAACTGCTCCGGCGCCGATGACCACCGCGCGGCGGCCCTGGAGTTTCAGCATGATCGGATAGGTCTTCATCGCCGGCTTGGCTCCGCCATTGGTGTTTTCGCCATCATTGCCGCGCCGCCTGCCCGCGCCTGCGCGACGGCCTCCAACAGGGCGCGGGCCTTGTCGAGGGTTTCTACGTACTCTGCCTGGGGGTCCGAATCGGCGACGATCCCGCCGCCCGCCTGCACCAGGGCACGGTTTCCGTCGCAGGCAATCGTGCGAATGGCGATGTTCCATTCGCAATTGCCGTCGGCCCCGACTATGCCGATGCAGCCGGTGTATACGCCGCGCGCCAGGGCCTCCAGTTCGTCGATGATCTCCATCGCGCGAATCTTTGGCGCTCCGGTAATCGACCCGCCGGGAAAGCACGCCCGCAACAAGCCGGCGGCCCCAACGCCGTCCTGGAGACGCCCTCGGATCGCACCCGTCAGGTGGAAGACCGTCGGATGGGCCTCCAGCCGGCGCGGCTCGACGACCTCCACGCTGCCGTAGCGGCAGACGCGCCCCAGGTCGTTGCGCAGCAGGTCGATAATCATGGCCAGTTCGGCGTTGTCCTTGGCACTTGCAAGCAGTTCCGCCGCCGCGGCCTGGTCGGTATCGTCGTCGCCCGCCCGCCGCCGCGTGCCCTTAATCGGGCGGGTCAGGACGCAATCGCCCCGGCGGCGCAGAAAAAGTTCCGGCGAGCTGGACAGCACGGCGCAGGTTTGCCCGGCGGATTCAAATCGCAGGAACGCCGCGTGCCAGGATGGATTCCTCCGCCGCAGGGCGCGATAGATCGCCTCCGGGGCGGGCGCGTCGGCGATGGCGAACCGCTGCGAGAGATTCACCTGGAACACGTCGCCGGCGGCGATGTAGTCGATGCAACGTCGCACGGCGCGGCGGTATTGATCGGGGGAAAAGTTTGCCATCGCCTCCGAAGGCGCCTCAGTCCCGACGGCGGGGCAATCTTGTGGAGATAGCGGGACTGCTTGCGGTTCCTTCACCGCATCGATCAGGCGACGGAGTGCCTCGCCTGCCTGGCCGGTGCGTTCAATATGTCGATCGAACTTCAGTTCAGCCAGCCACCAGCGAAGTTGGAGGGCGTCATAAACCAGGATAGCGTCGTAAAACGCCAGTCGCAGGTCCGGCAGGGGAGTATCTCGCCTGGCCCGGCCGGGGAGTCGTTCGACGAGCCGGCCTACCTCGTAGCCGACATACCCGATCCATCCGGGGACGTAGGGGGCGGGGCAGTCGGCCTTGTTGATGGACACGCTGCCAAAGGCCCGCTCCAGCGCCGGCCAGAATTCCGTGGCCCCTTTGGCCAAAACATTTCCCCGGCGGTTGACCAGGATGCCTTCGCGGAGCGTCAGTACCTCGACGGGCCGGACCGCAAAAATGGTGTAGCGGCCGAAGTCGGGATGGGTCGCGGAGGACTCCAGGATCGCCGGTTCCTCCTCGGCGAACAGGGCCTCCAGCAGCGCCTCCGGTTCCACCCGGATATCCAGAAGCTGCCATTGCAGCCCCGCCGCCAGATTGTCCATGCCGTCTATCATGCCCATGCAATGCCTAGAACCGGTTTCATAACCTACGCGGTCCACGACGAGGAAACCATATCAACACGATGCCCCCCAAGGGGTCAACGGGGTTTTGTCGTCGTCTCCGCCGGGATGGGCAAAATGCCTGGCAAGGCATAGATGGTGATGACCGGTCCACCAACCGGCTGGGTTGCCTGCGAGGTGGCAGTTTGACTCGCCGGCGCGCTGGCGGCGGGCGGAGTGGGCAAGTCAAGTTCCTGGTAAACCTTCAGCCCTTCTTGTTGCAACAACTCCAGGATCGGGATACTTGGGTGCAAGCCTGCCGAAAGCCGTTTCACCAGGCCGTCACTGAGAACCGAGGGGTATCCGTAGGTGTGCGATAGGCGAAGGATTTCCGGCCAGTCCACCCACAGGTGCGTGACGCCCATGCGGCGGAGTTCGGCGATCATCTCGGCGGGGGATAACCCGCGCCCCGCCATCGCCGCCAGCGGATGATCGTCGAAGGCCGTGGCGTAGATCGTCCCATTGGGCAGATAGAAGGCCTTGGCCTCGCCTACCGTCAGGATACGAGAATCGGGAGGAAGTTCCTGGGCCTGTTTCCACGGCCACAGGCCGGCGATCTGATCGGCCGAGACTCCCTGTGCGGGCAGCCTGCCACCGACGTCCCGGAAGACGCCATAGGCCACGGCAAGGTTGATGCCCGCGGCGGCGATGAAGGCCGCCACCGCCAGCGCCATGCCCCAAGGCCCGTGTTCCGGGCGGGTGGCGGCTGAGCGCAAAGGATTTGCCTGGATTCGGCTGACTTGGACCAACAGACCTCCGGCCAGCAGGGACATCGGCGCCAGCGCGGGCATGAGGAATCTGGGGGGCATTCCCTGTGTCATAGTCACCCAGACCGCCAGTTGGATCACCCAGACTGCCGCCAGTGCCCAGTCCCATGTGTTTGTCCGCCCGGCTGAAGCGAACAGGGCGCAGACCGCCAGGCCCGCCAGGAGTTTCAGCAGAGGCCCGAACCACTGGGACATCATGAAGTTTTGGTAGAACAACTCCGCGCTGGTGGGTTGCGGGGGCATTTGCCAATCGGCCGGGGCCGGTACGGGCGGTTTCCTTTGGGAACTGTGTCCATCCACCCAGCGTTGCTGCGATTCCCCCGGCCAGTGGCCTTTACCAAAGTATTGTGTGGCCAGGGGGAAGACGGGATTTCCCGTCAGCAGTGTGTTCCGCACAAGCCAGGGGGAAAACAGCAATCCCGTCAAAGCCAGCGCGGCCAACGTGTGCCCAACCAGGGTCAGCCTTTTCCAACCGATCCCCAGCATGACCGCCGCCATGGGGACGACGACGAAGCCCACCGATAGATATTTCACGGCGCACGCGCCGCCCAGGGCAAGCCCCAGGCACACAGCCGATCGCGGCGACGTGCCGGCGATCCACTGTCGCAGCCACAGCAGCGCCAGCGTCATGTAGAAAACTTCCGCCAGTTCCACCATGCCCAGCCAACTCATGTAGATAGTCAGCGGAGCGGTAGCCAGCAGCACGGCAGAGAGCCGCCCGCGGAGTTCCTCCTCCCTCCGCAGCGTCCCCCATATCGCCACCACGGACAAGATTGCGAACATCCCGTGGGTGAACTTGGCCAGGAAGACGCCCTCGTAAGCCCCGCCGCGGAGACACATCGCCAGAAGGTACAGCATCTCCACGCCCAGGGGATAGTGGCTATAACAATTGTGGTCCAGGCCGGTTATGTGCTGGTTGTTGTAATATTCTCGCGGGACCTGGAGGTGGTATTCCAGGACGTCATACTCGTCGCTGAAGGACTCCTGCCACACGCCGGGGGAGCGTGTCGCCCCGGAGATCCACAGGCCGACCGCCACGGCAAGCAGAACCCAGATGAGCGTCCTGCCGTCGAGTCGCCGGGGCAGATGAAGGCCCTCGGTACTCTTGCGTCCCCACCAGCCGGCCAGCAGGACCCCTACAGCGACGATGGGCCACCACAGCCAGCCGCGCAGCAGGCCGGTGGTCAGCGAGCCGACGATCAGCATCGTTGTCGAAAGCATCCACACGCCGACGCCCGCGGCCGTGGCGGCCACCAGCGCCTTGGGCGCGTCGGGTGGGGCGATTCGCCGAATGACCGCGTATCCGTATCCGCCGGCGGATAAAACGATCAGGCCGGCCACGGTGGCCTCACTGGCGGCGGTGACGACCGCCAGGAGAGAAGCCATCCTGTTGCCGGTGGCGCTCAGCAGCGCCGCGGCGCCGGCCAGCAACGCAAGGATCACAATCGCCGCCGGCGACAAGGCGCTGGAGGATTCCTGAGGGGATTCCATCAACCCGCCTGCCCGCCGGAGTCAACGAACTGGGTCTTGTAAAGGTGTCCGTACAGTTCGCAGCGGCCTAGAAGCTGCTGGTGGGTTCCGATGTCCGCCACCACTCCGCCGTTCATGACGATGATGGAGTCGGCCGAGAGCACCGTGGCGAACCTATGGGCGATCAGGAACGTGGTGCGCCCCTTGATGAATTCGGCGGTGGCCAGGTGAATCTTCCGCTCGCTGTCGCTGTCAACCTGGCTCATCGCCTCGTCGAGGATGAGGATGGCCGGNNGCCAGGGCGATCCGCTGCCGCTGCCCGCCCGACAACGTCGCGCCGTACTCCCCCACCATCGTGTCGAAACCGTCGGCGAGTTCGCGGACATACTCATCCACGAAAGCCTTGCGAGCGGCGGCTAGGACGTCCTGGGTCCTGGGCCTGCGGAGGCCGTAGGAGATGTTCTCTGCGATGGTGGCGGCGAAAAGGATCGTATCCTGCGTGACCAGACCGATCTGCCGCCGCAGCGATCTAACGGAGTATTGGGAGATATCGCAACCGTCGATGAGGATCGTCCCGCCGGTGGGGTCCAAAAGGCGGGGGATCAGCGACACGAGCGTGGTTTTCCCGCTGCCGTTGGGACCGACAATCGCGACGGTCTGGCCGGCGCGGACCGTGAAGCTGGCGTTCTTGACGGCGTCCTCGGACGCGCCTGGATAACGGAAACTGACCCCGCGAAACTCGATGGATTCCGCCAGGGGGGGCAACATGGGAGCCGCCTGGATGCGAGGCTCCTGCTGGGTGTCATGGAGGTCGAAGATTCTCTTGGCGGCGGCGTCGGACTGGGAGAACCGCATCGTCACCTTCGCCAGCTTCCGCACCGGGTCGAAGATGGCGAACATCGTGACCATCCAGGTGAGGAACACGTCGCGGTCCAGCATCCCGGTGAAAACCAGGTAGCCGGCCGCTCCGGCGGCGACCATCCCGGTGGTGATACCCAGGGACTCAACTGTTGGCCCGGTGGCCGCATCGAGGCGCTCCATGCGGTTCTGTTGTCGCAGCAACTGGCGGTTGACGCGGAAGAACCGCCGCCGCTCGGCGCCCTCCATCGTGTAGCTCTTGACCACGCGGATACCGTGCAGCGTCTCGTTGAGTATCGCCAGCATCAACGACCAGCTCTCCAGCGACCGCCGCGATGCCCGGTGCATCTTCGTTCCAAACCGCCGGATCATCCAGAAGGCCGGAGGACCGGCCACCATCGCCAACAGCGTCAGTTGCCAGGAGCAGGACAGCGCCAGGACCACCAGGCCAATCGCCTTGGCTGGCTCGACGATCGTCTTGCCCAGCAGCGTGTTCTGTCCGCGGGCCAGTTCGCTGGTGTCCTGCACGAAGCGGCTGGTGGCGTCGCTGACGCCCTTTTCGGAGAAAAACGTCGTGGGCAGGTGCAGCACGACGTTGTAGTTGTCGCACCGCAGGTCCATGATGCCGCGCCACACCGCCGTTCCAACCAGGTACTCCTGGAAGAAGGTGAACAATGCCCGAATGTAGGTGACCACCAGACCGACGACCAGCAGGCCCAGGAACATCTTGAAGCGGTCGCGGAATTCCCGAGGCTGTTGGATGTGCAAAGCCACCCAGGCCAGCAGGCGGGAGGTCAATTTCGGTTTGCCCAGTAGGATATCCACCTGCCGTTGCGTCCGGCCGCGCTGGTCATAGACGACCAACGCGACGGCCCGGCCCGGCGCGGTTACCGTCAGTTCGTGTGCCAGTTGGACGGCGCCCAGCAGCGAGTGAGAACTATCGCCGTCGTCGATACCGATGATCCAGTCGTAGGCATGGAGTCCCGCCTGGGGGGCGTGTTTGCCTGGATCGAC
>PMBX01000198.1:4093-11538 GCA_003153915.1 Phycisphaerales bacterium | reverse complement strand
GACTGCTTGGCGACGACCTTGCCGTCGAAGCGTCCCTGGGTTGAATCGTACTTGAGCATGTAGCCGAGCATGTCGGCGTCGAAGAGGTCGTTGATGGCGACCACGTCGAATTTTTCAGGCCGGCTGGCCATCACGCGGAAGACCAGCCGCCCGATGCGCCCAAACCCGTTGATGCCAATCTTGATTGCCATAACCGTGGCTCCTTATTCCCTTGGGGTTTCCGTTTTCTCCGTCGTTGCGACCTCGCGCCGGCACGCACGGCCCCTCCACCGGCGGGGACAGGCGAGTTACTCTAGGCAAGCCGGGTTAGCCTGTCAACTAATGTCGCCGTACATTCACGGTTACCCTAGGCTTTTTCGATGGCCGACAGCAGTATTTGAACGTTCGTGTGGAATTGTTCGCGGTTGGCGGGTTCCGCTTCATCCACATTGCCCCAGCCGCCGCGCGCGGCAACCAGCAGGTCCAGGCTGGGGAACATAAGCATGTAACTGCCGCGAGCGCCCAGGGCCATGAACATGTCGGAGGGGGCGTCCTTGACCAACGGCACGCCCGTGGTCCCGATCGGGGCGTTGAACCACCAGTTGAACCCATAGACTCCCGGTCCCACGGGGCCTTGATTACTCCCGCCGCCGTAGGAGCCGATCCCAAGATAGTCGTTGAAGTCCTTCAGCGTGGCGCTACGAGGCAGGTCGCTCGGGACACAGGGCCGCATGTAGGCGTCGAAATACGCCTGCGGCAGGACGACCTTGCCGGCCCAGTTACCCCGGTGCATCCACCATCGCCCCAGGCGCGCGAAGTCCCGCGGCGTGGTGAAGGTGCGCCGGCGGGCATTGATAATGTCGCCGTCCTCCAGTTGCAGGGGCGCCAGGTATTCCATTGCCGGGGCGTTTAAGGGCCGGCCAAAGACCTTCTCCAACGATAGGACGTAAAGCTGAAGGGCGTTGTCGTTGTAAGCCCATGCCGTCCCGGAAGGCTCCGCCAGCGAATACCCGCCTATCTGATTGCCCAGGTGGGCGAAGGTCATGCCCCGATCCTTCTCGATCAGAGGCCAGCCGAGGTCGGCGATCTTCGCGTTGACGTTGGGCAGCAGGCCGTTTTCCACGGCGAAAAAAAGCATCGTGCTGACCGTCGGTTTGGAGGAGGAGAACCAATCCAGTTTGGTGGCCTGGTCTCCCCAGCCATAGACCATGTAACCGTCCTTGACTATGCAGCCGATGCGGCGGTGGTTACCGTCGGCGGGGTCATCAGTACCCGCGCCGATAGAGCGGGCGAACTCCTCCAGGCGGGCTTCATTCAGGCCGACCTGCTTGGGTGAGCGATGTTCCCAATGTTCTGTGGGGAAGACGTTGGAAAGGCCTTCGGCGATAGCGGTCAAGGCCACGCCCAGACAAGCGGAGATCAGAATCGCCAGCATCGTTGGTGCTCCTTAAAAAAAGATGGTTTTGAGACGGGATCATACTTTTTTCAGGATGTGTCCGCCAGCGTGCTTTTGTAACAATTTCATCACCGGAGTCTATGTTTCGGCGACGGAGGTCAACCGTTAAGTGGGCCGATACGCGGCCCTTCCACGCTGTCGAAAAAAATTGGCGATTTCCCCACTTGATTTATTCCAAGAGCCGGGTTACAATACTGTACTGACTTGAAGCCCCTCCGCTCAGAGGGGCGGTAGTAAACGGGTCACGGTAGCGGTTCGCCAGATGAAGCCCGCTCAGGCTTGCAGTAGGCGAACAGGCGGCTGAGGCCCGGACAGGAGAGAGTTGCTCGTGAACCAGTTTTGCTCAATCGGTCTGTGTACTCGCACCCCCCAAGCGGCCCGCCGGGCCATGGAGCGGGTTTGCCGCGAGGGTTCCGGCCTCTCCCTGGACAATCAATTAGCTCCCTCTCTCTCTCTCTTTTTGGATATTGGGCGTTTGTGGATGCACTGTTGTTGACGTGGCCGGTGCTCACCAGGATTCGGGACCTATTCGCCCTGTCGGTTCCGGCTCTTGGGCGGCCCAGTGTGCCTTCCCGGCGACGGGAAGGCGGGACTATAACCGACGTGGCGGCCAGTGAGGCTGCCCCGCCAGAAAACACAGACAGGAGGAGTTAGACAAATGAAGAAGGCACTCGCAGTAGCGGCAATCCTTGCTCTCGCCGTCGGATCGGCTCAGGCGGCGATCTCGGTCACGTGCACCTTGACCGGGACGTTTTCGGTGACAACGACCACCGGGTCTTTTACGGTGCAGCAGTGGACCCTCACGGCATCGACGGGTGACAGTACGGGCATCTCGGCTGTCTCTAGCTTCGCCAGGGGACCTTGTGTTGAGGCGTGGAAGGCAGAGGCGGCAGTGGATGAAAACGGAGATCCGATTGGCACGGTCTACACTCCCACTCCGACCTTGAACAACACGGCCTCGGGCATCTCCAGGAATGCCGACACTCACTTCCTGTTTTCCGACAGCGCGCTCATTCCCATCACGGCGCCCGAGGAAACCAGCGGGCTGACACTGGGCACGTCGTCCTCCGGCACGCGGGCCTGGGGCCTGGGCACCAACACATTGACGGATCCGGATGCCAATTTCAGCAACGTATCCTACCGAGCCGTCGTGGCCTTGGGTACTGCTGCCCAGACTCCCACGTTGAGCTGGTGGCAGATCGGCTACAGGCTTGGCGATCCGGGGATCAATGTCTTTGGCGGCGCCACCAACGGTAACGTCCAGCAAAACTTCGACTTCTGGATTCCCGAACCGGCGACGATGACAATGCTCGGTCTGGGCGGACTGGCCCTGATTCGCCGACGCAACAGGCGGTAAAGGCTGAGCGAGTCCGGGCGTCATACGATGCCCGCATGAGTGATTAACCCTGGAAAGGCCCCGATAGATCGTCGGGGCCTTTCTCTATTATTGGCCTCCCTGTCTTTTTCATGCCTGATAGCGCCGCCTCATCATCTCTTTTCATAAACCGCGAACACCGCGAACTTTTCAAATATCTTGTTTTCCTTGTTCGTGTTTGTTCGCGGCAAATATAAACCGGGGATGATTGAGACGATGGCGGTTTTGCTTCATTGCTCGCCGGCGGTTAAGATGCCCGCGTGGGCGACTTGCAAAGCAGCCTGATAAAGTTGGTCTTGCGACGCCTGGGCGCGGCGGTCGGGGCCGTGACCCTGGTAGCCCTTGCCACATTGTCGATACTGGGGGCCTTCCTGGGTTCGGGCGGGGCGGGGTGGATGTTCTCCTCCTGGCCGGCGGCATGCTTGTGGGTGCTTCTGGCGGTGCTGACGGCAGCCGCCTTGGCGCTGGCCAGAACCCGGCGGGACGGCCCGTGGATCGCCCTGGCCCATCTGGGCGTGTTGCTGGTTATCCTGGGCGGCTTGATCGGCTCGGACAAGGCACATGCCATAGCCGGTTCGCTGCTGGGCGTTGGCAAAGCCTCCGGGGGGTACCTGGCGATAGGCCGGGGCGAACAGTCCGACGTCCTGCTGGAGCGGGACCTGGCGACCCAGGCAGGGAAGCTCCCCTTCGCCATGCGACTTAGGCAACTCCGCATCGAGCACTACCCCCCCAAGGACGACCGTTGGGTGCTTCTGGTCCGGGCAACCGGGTATCGCCGCCAACCGCTGGAGACCCCGTCACAGGTCCTGACATGGCAAGTCGGACAAGCTATAAACCTGCCTTTCTGCGATGCCACGCTGACGATACTGAAGTACACGCCCTTTACTCAATACCGCCCGCCCGCGAAGGTGGCTGATGCGCTCCATCCGGCCATGCGGGTGGAACTTCGCGGCGGCGGGGTCCGCCGGGAAGTCTTGCTGCTGCCCACCGAGGATGATCCACAGGCCGGCGTATCCGTCACGCAGACCCTTGGACTGCCCGGCGAGGTTGGCGTTTACCTGCTGCCCCCGGTACAGCGGGTTAAAGATTATGCCAGCCAGGTGGAGGTCCTGGAAGGCGGGCGGGTCGTCGCCTCTGGCGAGATCCGTGTCAACCACCCGCTCCACTATGGCGGCTACCACCTCTACCAGCACGCCTGCGACGAAGAGGGCGGGCTATTTACCATTCTGGCGGCTGTATCGGACTGGGGCCTGATCCCCTCCGCCGCCGGCGGGGTCCTGCTCTGCGCGGGGGCCTTTGGGGCCTGCTGGGTGTATCCGGCATGGAGGAGCCTTTCGGGAAGGAAGTCCTTTGGCGCTCAAGTGTGACATCCTGGGCCTGCTGATCTATCTGGCGATGGCGGGCTATCTGCTGGCCGCCGCGGCGGGCGTAATGAAGCTTCGCCGGGCCGGGGGCGTGCTGTTTATAGTAGGTTTCCTCGCTGCCGCCTCCGCGTGGGCGGTGCGTTGGTATGCAACCGGCCAGCCGCCCGTGGGCAACCTTTTTGAGGTATTCCTCAGCCTCGGGGCGTTCATCTGGCCGCTGTCGCTGTTCTGCCGGCGGGTACTCAATGCCGGCAACGCCGCCCTGGACGCCTTCCTCGCCGCCGCGGTGTTGTTTCCGGCGGGGTTTGTTTTTTCCACCAGCGGCACGGCCGAGCCTGCCCCCGCGCTGCAAAGCCCCTTGCTGGTTCCGCACGTGTCCGCCTACTTGCTGGCCTACGTGATCCTGTTCATGGCCGCCGGCGGGGCCGTGGCGGCCCTGTTGACGCCCCCCGGCGATGAAGTCGCCGCATCCAGCCGCGAGCTAGCCGTCTACCGCCTGGTGCGGCTGGGCCTTCCGCTGATGACCCTTGGGCTTGTCCTGGGGGCCTGGTGGGGCAAGCTGGCCTGGGGGCGATGGTGGAACTGGGACCCCAAGGAGATGTGGTCCCTGGCGACTTGGTTAGTCTTCCTGGGCTACCTGCACTTCCGCCGCGCGACCTGGGGGCGGTATCGGCGAGTCAACGCCTCCTGGGTGCTCGCGGGCGTCGGTGGAGTTATAATCACCTTGCTGTGGGCCAACATGGGCAGGCTCTTTTCCGGCCTGCACTCCTACGCCTTCTGAACCTGACGGGCTAGGGATGGCGATAAAATGATGGAAATTTGTGTATTCGGCGCCAACTTCCGCACCGCTCCCATGGAGCTTCGCGAACAGCTCGCCCTTTCCGCCCCGGAAGTGCTGAAGCTGCTGGGCGTGATCCGCGCCGAGGGCATCTTCCAGGAAGCGGTCGTCTTGAGCACCTGCAACCGCACGGAGTTGTACTATACAGGTTCCCAGGAAGGCGCCCTGGGGCACATATTGGAGCACCTGGCCGCCGTCAAGGGCGTCCCCGTGGCGCGGGACTCCTCGGCTTTCTATCACCTGGAGGGTTCGACGGCGGTGCGACACGTCTTCCGCGTCGCGGCCTCGCTGGACTCTCAGGTTGTCGGCGAGCCGGAAATCCTAGGCCAAGCCAAGGAGGCCTATCGTCTGGCGGTGGAGGCCCACTCGGCGGGGTTCCTGATGCAGAAGCTGATGCACCGCTCCTTCGTGGTGGGCAAGCGGGTACGGTCAGAAACAGCCTTGGGGCAGGGCGCAGTGGGCATCTCGCAGGCGGCCGTCTGTCTGGCACGGGAGGCCCTGGGCAACCTCGCCGACCGGGGCGTGTTGCTGATCGGCGCCGGTGGGACCGCCGAACGGGTCGCCGCCGCGTTGCTTCGCGCCGGGGCCGGCAGGTTGACCGTCGCCAACCGCACCCTGGCCCGCGCCAGGCAACTTATCACGGCCTTGTTGCGTCAACAGGGAGAAACACTTCCCTTCGAAGAGTCCCAATGCAGCCGTTGTCCGCGACGGCGGAGAATCGCCTGCCGGTCGGGCGTCGCCCGGCCGGGGGATTGCCCCCTGCGGGAGGGGAAGGCCCAGTCAAGCCCGTCACCGTTGAATGCGCGGGCCATCGGCATGGCTCATCTGGCGGCGGCGGTCGCCGAGGCGGACCTGGTGATAAGTTCCACCGGCTCGCCTCGCCCCGTCCTGACGGCGGAGACTTTGGGCGGCGTGCTGCGTCATCGCAACCGTCCCTTGCTGATGATCGACATCGCCATGCCGCGCGACATCGATCCGGCGCTGGGGGCCGTCCCAGGCGTTCGCTTGTACAACCTCGACGACCTGGAGGGCGCAGTCTCGGTCAATCTCCAGAAGCGAGCGGCCGAAATCCCCAGCGCTTCGGCCATCGTGGAGGAAGAAGTCGCGGGTTTCCATCGCTGGCTGCATTCGCTGGATGCCGTTGCGACCATCAAACTGCTGCGACGCCATACCGATGAACTGGTCCGACGCGAACTTGGCCGATATGGCCGCAAGTGCAAGGGCCTGGAGCAGGATCAACTGGAGGCCTTCGCCAGGAGTCTGTGCAAGAAGGTTCTGCACCAGCCATTGGCCTTTATCAAGGGGCAGGGCGAGCAAGGCGCTGGCAGCTCTCGCCTGGAGTCCATCGACCTGTTGCGCAGGATGTTCGACCTGGACACCTCCGACGGGGACGGAGGGGAATCATAGAGCACCTAACAAAATGAGACTGCCGTCGGCTTGCTTGCAACCCGCCCGGCTGCGTCAGGCTGTATCGACAGCCCTGGAGGGCTGCCTGCTTCGCCTTCCTTGCCGGCCGGGCTGCCGCAGCGCCTTTGGGCGACGCCTCATTTTGTTAGGTGCTCTTAATCCCCATCTCGAAGGCTGGACCGCGGGATAATCTCGGTGAATCCCAGCCGCTGTAAACCCGCGTCATGGGGCCGGCCTGGCGGGGGAGGATTTCGGCCCGGTCAGGCGCGTCCGACGGCCCCATCCAAGGCGTTTTCCCTTGTCGGACCGTACCTGGAAGCCTAGCATGATGGCCGCGCGGACGGCGCGGGAGGTCTCCATGAGACTTTTGGCGGTTGGCATGGTGTGCCTGACGGTTTGGGCAGTATTGCCCACAGGTTCCGTCTTCGGACAGACCACCAATACTCAGGCGACTTCAGCCTCGGCTTCGGCCGATACCCAGCCATCGCCGGCCGGATGGGACAGCGCCATGGAGGCCGCGCGTAAGATCGTGGATGGCTCGGACCGTTACATGCATCACAGCCGGCTGAGACGCGGCATGACCGGTTATGGTTTGACGGTCCTGGCCGGGACGGAGACGGTCCGCTTCGACGTGGAGATACTTTCCGTGATGGACCGCTGGGAACCCCAGCGGGACGTGATCCTGGCCCGGTTGTCTGGGGCGGGGTTGGAGCGGATGGGACTGGCCGCGGGGATGAGCGGTTCGCCCGTTTACATCCGCGACACCGACGGAAAGGACAAGCTCATCGGGGCGGTGGCCTACGGATTCATCGGGTGCAAGGAACCACTGGCCGGTATTCAACCAATCACGCAGATGTTGGCGGTCGGCAAACGGTCCGGCGGGACCGCCGGGGGGGCCTCCTCCCGTGGCAGCCTGGACTCAGGGCAATGGGACCTGGGCGATCAGTGGGCAAAGATGGCGCTGGGCAGCAGGACGATGAGCCTGACGGACGTGGCCAGAGTGCTGGCGGGCAGGACCGCCGCGCG
>PMBX01000198.1:0-4042 GCA_003153915.1 Phycisphaerales bacterium | reverse complement strand
CAGGTTCTTGCGTTCGGACACTCGATGTTCGCCGAGGGCGACGTGGAGTTTCCCATCGCCCCGGCCTACGTCCATACGGTGGTTCCGGGGCTTATCGAAAGCTTCAAGCTCGCCTCGGCCGCCGATGTCACCGGCACGCTGTTGCGCGACCTGGCCACCGGCGTCAGTGGAGTGGAAGGGCCTAAGCCCTCGATGATTCCCATGACGGTGACGCTGGAATGGTCCGACGACGCGCGCCGCCAGCGATACGATTACCACGTCATCCGCCACCGCCTGCTGACGCCCGTGGTGGCCGCGTCGCTGGTGTTTAATACAGCCGAGAACTGGCGGATGATGCCCGCCGAGCACACCGTCCGCCATAGCGTTGACATCGTCTTCGCCGATTTGGGCACGTATCATGCCAGCGATGTGCGGAGCGGCCAGGACGTGTTAGGCGCCGCCGGCGACCTGCTTCGCGCGATGCTTCCGATGCTGACCACCCCGCTTGGCCCGCCCGCCAAGGTCGAACGGATCGACGTCAAGATCGCCATCGAACCGCAAGACCGCTCCGCGGAAATCCTGGAGCTTCGCCTTGACGGTAGCGTCTACCGGCCCGGCCAGACGGTAAAGGGTTCCGTGGTACTCAAGCCCTACCGCAAGGATCGTGTCACCTTGCCGGTTGAATTCACCTTGCCGGATGACCTTGCCGACGGGAGCTACTCATTGACGGCCTGCGACGCCCAGACGGCGATGTCGCAGCGTATGGCGGAGATGCCGCAGCGATTCGCACCGCGAACGGTGGGGGAGCTATTCGAGTCGTTGGGCGAGTCGGCGGATTTGCGAGGCGACTGCCTGTATCTGCGCCTTCCGCTTCAGCGCGGCGGGCTGGCGGTGGGCGGCGGGGAACTGGGCGATCTGCCAGACAGCCGGCAACGCATCATCAACGAAAGCACCAAGCTGGACCTGTATCCCTTCGGCCAGACCAAGGTCCAGACGGTTGCGACGAAATATGTCCTGAGCGGTTCGCTCGCCGCTGAGTTTTCGGTACTTGCCAAGCCCGCCAAGACCGCCACCGACCAGCAAAGGAATCCATAGATGAGAACGCTTTGCCTTCGACTTCGCCTGGGGATTTCAGTCCTTGCCGTGTTGCTTGTCTTTGTCGCGACGGCGGCGGCTGTGACCCCGGGCCAATGGACTCACGCCACGGAGGCGGATTTCACCGACGGAGAGTTCAACTCCACCGTGGTCAATTCACTCGGCGAGATCGGCCTGGCCCGGCAGGTGACGGTCCTGGCGCCCTCGTCGNNGCCTCCGGCGGCAGCGGGGACATCTATCGCTATCGCGACGGCAAGGCCGAGCGGTTCGCCAATACTCCCGGTACGACGGTCTGCTCGCTGCTGTGGACCGGAAAGGAACTGCTGGCCGGGGTGGGGGGCAAGGAGGCGGGTATCCACGCCGTTGACCGCAACGGCGGTGTGACTCGCCGCTGGTCGGACCCCAACGTCAAATATGTCTGGGCGATGGTTCCCGGCGAGGGAGGGACGGTCTACGCCGCCACGGGCGCCCAAGGCGCCGTCTACTCCGTTGACGCCCAGGGCAAGTCCGAGCTGCTCTACCGAACCGGTCAACTGGCTAAGAACATCCTCTGCCTGGCGAGGGCCAAGTCGGGCCTGCTCTACGCCGGCACCGACCAGGACGGCCTGGTCATCGAGATCGACCCAGCCGCCAAGACCGGAAGGGTTATCCTCGACGCCGAGGAAAAGGAGATCGCCGCCATCGTCGTCGACGAGAAGGGCATCTACGCGGCGACCTCTGATGCGGCCAAGGCCGCCGCGGATGGAGCAGTGGAACCCTTCGCCACCGACGGCGGCAGACCGCATCCGGCCACCTCTCCGGCCCGGAAATTACCTGGCAGCGGCATGACCACACAGCCGAGTCCATCGTCGATGTCGAGCGAGCCGGCAACCGCAAAGGCGCGCCCGATTGAGGACTCCGCCAAATCAGCCGCACCGCCCCCACGGCCTCGCATTCGACTCTTGTCGCTTCGTCTGGGAACCCCCACTCCCGTCCCCGTTGCCCCGGCGGCTGAGGAAGCCGGCAACGCCGTCTACTGCATTCGTCCCGACGGGTTGGTGACGACCGTGCTTCGCAAACCGCTGACGATGCTGGCGATGGTGATGCAGGACGGCAGGCTGATCCTGGGCACGGGCAACGGCGGGTGCGTCTATTCCGCCTCCCTCGACGGCCAGGACGTCTCGCGAATCGCCGACACCGACGCCAAGCAGGTCACCTGCCTTGCCGTTACGGGCGACGGCCGCATCCTTTTCGGCACGGCCAACAAGGGCTGCCTTGGTTCTTTGGGGCGGGAGGCGGCCAAGGTGGGCACATTTACCTCCAAGGCCCTGGACGCCAAGCAGATCGCCAAGTGGGGAACAATCCGCGTGGCGGCGACGGCGGGCGGGGCATCGCTCGTGACGTTGGCCACCCGCAGCGGAAATATCGGGGAACCCAACGACGGTTCTTGGAGCGGATGGTCGCTTGCGCAACCCATCGGCGATGGCTTTGCGCCCATCGCCAGTCCGGCGGGGCGGTTCCTGCAATATCGCTTGAAGCTGACGGGCGGCAAGCCAACCCCCGTGGTTCGGGGCGTCGAGGTGATCTACCAGGTGGGCAATCTGCCGCCGGTGGTGTCCGCCGTGACCTTCAAGCCCAGCAGTTCCGCGCGAGAAGGCGAGCAGGAACAGCCGGACCGTCCGCAGGCCTTCCGCAACATTACCATTACCGCCACCGACACCAACGAGGACAAACTTATCTATTCCCTGTTCTTCCGCCAGGCCAACAGCGAATCGTGGATCAAGATCGCCGACAAGCTGGAAGCCCCCAACTATGTCTGGGACACCCGCAGCGTGGGCGATGGTAGCTACCAGTTGCGGGCCGTGGCATCCGACAGCCCGTCCAATCCGCGCGATTCGGCGGCAGAGGGCTGGCGAGTCTCCAGCACGCTGGAGGTGGACAACACCGCTCCTGTCGTCAGCCTGGCTGCATCGAGCGTTGATGGCGCCGCGTCCCTGACCGGCCAGGCCGTCGATGCGGGCAGCAGGGTCGTCTCGATCTATTACGCCGTTGACAGCAACACCGACTGGACGGCTGTATTACCCGACGACGGCATTGCCGATTCGCCGAAAGAGAGTTTCCACTTTCGCGTGGAGGAACTTTCTAAAGGCGCGCACCGCATCGCCGTCAAGGTCGCCGACCTCTACGGCAACACGGGTTACGCCACGGTTACGGTGACCGTCGGAAAATAGCGGCGATGGCCGCCGGAAAGATGAAAATGTCGCCGATGCGCATAGGCGTCTGCGTCACCCTCGACCAGCCGGTTGCCCCCGTGGAAGGTTTGGACTTTCTGGAGGGCCTGGTTCCCGACGTGCTCTGTCCACTGGAACCGCGGGAGGTGTTTGCCAGGCGAGAGTCGCTCGTCAAGGCGCTTGCCTACCCCATGGAGGCCGTCAACAGGCTTTTTCCCCCACAGATCAAGACCACCGGTCCGCAGATCGACCAACGAGCGCTGGATGAATATATGGGCGTCGTCTGTCAGCGAGCGGCCCGGATCGGTGCGAAGGTGGTGGTCTTCGGCGCCGGGCCAAGCCGGCGCGTTCCGGAAGGTTTCGAGCACCAGCGGGCTTTCCAACAGCTTGTGGATCATCTGAAACGCTGGGCACCGATGGCTCGCGACGCCGAGATCGTCATCGCCATCGAGCCGCTGAACCGCCATGAGTCCAACATCATCAACTCCGTCGCCGAGGCGGCCCAACTCGCCCGCTCTGTCGATCACCCCAACATCCGCATCCTGGCCGACACCTTTCACATGGGCAGGGAGGGCGAGGGAACCGAAGGAATCACATCGGCCGGAGCGGGCCTGCTCTGCCATGTGCACTGCGCCGATCCGGTCGAGAGAGCACCCCTGGGCCTGGGGCCTTCCGATCACCGTCCCTACTTCGCCGCGCTAAAACGGATCGACTACACCGGGAGGGTCTGCATCGAGGCCGTCTGGCGGGACTTTCCC
>PMBX01000046.1 GCA_003153915.1 Phycisphaerales bacterium | reverse complement strand
ATGTCCGGAGGTCTGGAGGCGCTGCTCTGTTGGGCAAGTACGTGCCGGCTCCCCCCGTCGTGCCGGACGGGGGCCGTCTGGCCATGGCCGCCACGCCCGCCGCGCCTGCGACGCTTCCGATCCCCGCCGCGGCCGAACCGGCCGCGATGGACCCGCTGACACGGAGAATGACCGGGCAGTTGGAACGCGTCGACCAGCAGTTCTCGCACTACCAGGAAGACGCCCCGGCCTGCGACGTGTGCGGCTCGATCACGGTGCGCAACGGCGCCTGCTATAAGTGCTACAACTGCGGCTCTTCACTTGGCTGCAGCTAACTGCCAGGTAGGGCCCGGCATCGGCAACCCTCGCCACGGCTGGAGCCGGCGAGCCGGTGCCTCGGGGCCGAAAATGCCCATGGACGGGCGAGCGATTCTGTGACGCGGAGATGGCGCGTGGCTGCCTGCGTGGGGAATCCCGCAGCCGGCCCGGCTGTTGCCCTCCGTGGCGTCCTGCCGGCGGCAGGGGTGCCGCGAGTCTGATCTATTGCGGAGCTGTAGGCCGCGACGTCTTGGCGTGCAGACGTTCTCAATCTGTGCCGCGGCGGCCGCGGCACCCCGCCGCTTGCAGTTAGCCCCCGTCGTCGCTGCCCGGGCCTCTGCCCGGTTCCCAGTGCCGACGGCCGGAAGAAACGAAAGATTTGATAAAGGTTAAAGATTTCCGAGGCGGTGCTCCGATTTATGTTATGTTCTGTCCAGTCGTGAGATAAGAAAGTTGTCCGCTGCACCCGAAGTGATGTAGGCCTCCCTCCACCTACGTCCAGGATGCGGCTAATCGGGCGATGCCAAGGTCTCCCTCCACCTGGGCGTCGCCCTTTCTATTGGGAGGATGGGGCCTTTCCGTTGGCGGATTGGTGGGCTTCGTGAAATCAGCGGCTTTTTTATAAAAATGATAGGTCCTTCCTGGTGAGGCGATTGGCTTGACGAAATCCCCTCGTCCTGATACAAGGGTGTTTCGAGAGTCAGCCTTCGGCGGTCATGGATCGCCGTGGGCAAAACTCGGGGCCGTGGCGCAGCTGGGAGCGCGTCTGCATGGCATGCAGAAGGTCATGGGTTCGAGCCCCATCGGCTCCAGTCAAATCACAGGGAAGTCCGTTAGAAGGACTTCCCTTTTTGTTGGAGCAAAGCCCCCGGTCGGCGGACTCATTTGAGGGGCTGGAAACCGGAATTCACGCCACCATCGGCTGGGCGAAGTACCTCCGCCTGATCCACAAGGCCACGTTTACCAGGCCGATCAGTGCGGGTACTTCCACCAGCGGTCCGATGACGGCAGCGAAGGCTTGGCCGGAACCGATGCCGAAGACCGCGATTGCCACGGCGATGGCCAGCTCGAAGTTGTTGGAAGCCGCCGTGAACGCCAGCGTGGCTGACTGGGCGTAGTTGGCTCCGGCCCGGGCGCTCATCCAGAAGGTCACCAGGAACATCAGCACGAAATACACCAGCAGCGGCGCGGCGATCCGCAGTACGTCCATCGGCAACCGCAAGATGTATTCGCCCTTGAGGCTGAACATCACCACGATGGTGAACAGTAACGAAATCAGCGTGATGGGGCTGATACGGGGGATGAACCGCCGGTGGTACCAGTCTTTGCCGGCCAGCGGCACCAGCACCGCGCGGGTGATAACGCCCGCCAGGAAGGGAACGCCCAGGTAGATAAAGACGCTCCAGGCGATCTGGGCGATGGTGACGTTGACGGCAGCGCCCGCAAGCCCCAGCGCCCGCGGAAGAATCGTCACGAAAACGTATGCGTAGACGGAGTAGAACAGCACCTGAAAGACGGAGTTGAACGCCACCAGTCCCGCGGCGTATTCGGGATCGCCCCCGGCGAGGTCGTTCCAGACGATCACCNNATCATCAGGATCAACCCGACGGCGATGGGGACGTTGGTCGTGCCATGCTGGAAGTGGTTCCAGAAATCCACGATGGGGGGGTAGAAGTACCCCCCCAACACTCCCGCGGCCATGGCCAGGAATATCCACAACGTCAGGAAGCGGTCCAGGAAAGACAACCGTTTGGAAAGGCCTTCGCTCATTTGGTTCAACTCCATCGAAACCGTCACCGGCACGAGGCGGACTGGTGAGTCTATATAACCGGCGAGGCACGGTTTCAAGGATGCAGCGATGCAGCGCCCAACGGAAGCCGCCGCCGAGAAGTCTGGGTGATTTTCCCGACGCCGTTGTTTATGATGCAATTCCTTGAGTCGCAGGCGCCGATGCTTCCGCGAGGCCGGAGCATGACACTCAAAACCCCTCATGCGAGGAAAATCCGATGGGCGAGCGGACCGTCAAAGTCTGGGCTAACTACTACCAGCAGTTCGACGCCGACTACACCCGACCCGTACCGGGGGAAGGTTATGGCGGCTGGCAACGGGCGGAGGTCGAGATCATCCCCGAGCATACCGCCGTTGCCGTCATGCATGCATGGGATCCCTTCACGCGCCAGGAGTACCCCGGCTGGTATCGGGCGGTGGAATACCTGCCCCGTTGCGAGCGGATCTGCCGCGAGGTCTTCCCGCCCCTGTTGCAAGCGGTGCGGAACTCCCCGCTGCGGCTCTTTCACGTGCAAAGCCAGGGTGAGTTTCTAAAGAAATACCCCGGTTACGCCAAGACCGTCGAATTGGCCGGGCCGGAACCGCCCAATCCCCAGGCCGTGCCATCCGACCCGGCAACCAGGAAGCTGGGGCAGTTGCGCAGCGACAACGTATTTCCAGGCAAGGGCAACGTCGAGGATTGCAGCCGCGTGTCCAAAGTTATCGACTTCGCCCCCCAGGCCAAGCCTTTGGGCGATGAACCCGTCGCCGTCACCAGCCACCAATTGGCGGCGCTGTGTCGCCACCACCAGGTCAACCACCTGATCTACATGGGTTTCGCCATCGACTGGTGCCTGCTGATGAGTCCGGGGGGCATGTTGGACATTTCGCGATATGGCGTGACATGTTCGGCCATCCGCCAGGCGACGACGGCGGTGGAAAATCACCTCACGGCCCGCCATGAGCTTTGCAAGGAGATCGGCCTGTGGCGGGTGAGCATCATGTTCGGTGTGGTCTTTGACGTTGATGATCTTATTGCGGCGTTGAAGACCTTGTCTCGATGAGTCACTGGATCAAGGAAAGCACACATGGAACCACTGCCGGAGACCGTATCGACGGTTCAACAGCTTGATGAGCTTCTTAGCCGGCCTAGAGAAGAACTGGTGGACTTTGTCGCCGCCCTGGACGGCGACATTCTGATCATCGGGGCCGGTGGAAAGATCGGGCCTTCCCTAGCGAGGTTGGCGGCGCGGGCCGTACAATCTGCTGGGGCCAAGGCGAAGGTCATCGCCGTCGACGCCGGAAGGCTAGACAGCCTCCAGGCCGACGGCATAGAGACACATCAACTGGACCTGCTGGACCCCGCGGGGCTGAGGAAGCTCCCCAAGGCGCCCAATGTCATCTACCTTGCCGGACGGAAGTTCGGCTCCACCGGCGACGAGCCAACCACCTGGGCGGTCAATACCCTGCTGGCCGGCGATGTTGCCAGGGCGCTGGGGCCGGTCCGCGTGGTGGCGTTTTCCACCGGATGTGTATATCCGATCCTGCACGTTGATACCGGCGGGGCCACCGAGCAGACGCCCCCTGCCCCGGTGGGGGAATACGCCATGTCCTGCCTGGGACGCGAGCGGGCCTTCGACTATGCCTCCGCCAAGTGCGGCATGAAGGTTCTCCATTTCCGGCTCAACTATGCAGTGGAGCTTCGTTACGGCGTGTTGATGGACGTGGCACAGCGGGTCTGGACCGGCCAGTCGGTGGACCTGACAACGGGTTTTGCCAATGTCATCTGGCAGGGCGACGTATGTAACATCGCCCTGCTGAGCCTGGCCCTGGCTGGCTCGCCACCAGCGGCGCTGAATGTAACGGGTCCGGAGATAATCTCCATACGACAGGTCGCCCGGCAATTCGGGGATCTTCTGGACCGACGGGCGGTTTTTAGCGGAGAAGAAAACGGGATGGGCTACCTCAGCAACGCATCGAGGGCGACGGAGTTGTTTGGAAAACCGCGCGTGGATGTGGATCGCGTGATCCGTTGGTTGGCGGACTGGATTCGAGGCGGCGGGGCGACACTCGGCAAGCCCACGCACTTTGAGACACAGGACGGACGGTACTAAACGCCCGCCTAATGGTGGCTTCATGGAACCATCGGAAAGACACGAAACCTTCCTGACGATCCTGCGGCGTGGGGTGGCAATACCGGCTATCCCGCTGGTCCTGGACGCACGGCGAAAGTTCGACCAGCATCGCCAACGTCTGCTGCTGCGCTACTACAACGCCGCGGGAGTGGGCGGCTTGGCCGTCGGTGTGCACAGCACTCAGTTCGAGATTCGCCAGCCGAATATCGGCCTGTTTGAACCGGTTTTGGCTTTGGCAGCCGACGAGATGAACCGCCTGGACCGTGTGCGCAAGGAGCCGCTGGTCCGCATCGCGGGCGTCTGCGGAAATACCGCCCAGGCCGTCGCGGAGGCGACCCTGGCCCGCTCCTTGGGCTACTACGCGGCGCTACTGTCCCTGGCGGCAATGCGCGAGGCGAGCGACGACGAACTCATCCACCACTGTCGTACCGTCGCCGACGTGCTGCCCCTGGTGGGCTTCTACCTCCAACCGTCGGTAGGCGGACGGGTGCTGGGGCACGGTTTCTGGCGGCGATTCTTCGAGATCGACAACGTCTGCGCCGTCAAGATCGCCCCCTTCCACCGCTATCGCACGCTGGACGTCATCCGCGCCTCCGCCGAGAGCGGGCGCGACGACGTGGCCCTCTACACCGGCAACGACGACAACATTGTCGCCGACCTTCTCACCCCGTTTCGTTTCAAGGTTGCCGGGGAATGGGTCCAGCGACGGATCGTCGGCGGCTTGTTGGGCCAGTGGGCGGTGTGGACTCACCGGGCCGTCGAGCTGCTGGCACGTTGCCATGCGATTGTCGCAGCCGGCGGCGATGTCCCCGCCGACATGCTCCGTCTAAGCGCCGAACTTACCGACGCCAACGCGGCGATCTTCGATGTCGCCCACGATTTCGCCGGCTGTATCCCGGGCATCCACGAGGTGCTGCGGCGGCAGGGATTGATGGAGGGCATCTGGTGCCTGGATGAGCGGGCGGGGCTTTCCCCAGGGCAAGCCCAGGAGATCGAGAGGGTCGCCGCCGCCTATCCCCACCTGGCCGACGACGCTTTCGTGGCAGCCCATCTGGAACAGTGGCAGCGACCGTAGCGACTTGCCGCCTCCAATAAACCTTTGTTGGCCGGGTTGCGTTCGCGGCCTGCTTTTAGTGGCTGACCTGCGACGGTGTGGTTGTCGCTTGAATCGCTGACAGAAGGCGGCTTTTCGCATCAAGGTCCATGGGGTTTAATCGCAGGGCCTCCTTGAGTTGAGCGAGGCCTTCTTCTCGCTGTCCCGTCTCCAACAAGGCGCATCCGAGGTAGTAATGGCCGCCCGCGCTTCCTGGTTCATGGCCTATTACTTCGGTGGATTGTTCGATGGCCTCAGGGTATCTGGCGGCCTTGAGAAGCGATTCGGCGAAGTTCAGGCGGAACAATGTTTCTTCCGGGCGTTGCCCAATCGCCAGGCGCCAGTGGTCGTAGGCCTCCTCCCGTCGGCCCAATTTGTACAACAGGATCGCCAGGTTGTTGTGCGCACTGGAAAATTTAGGTGCCAGTTCGATAGCTTTTTGGTAGGCCGACAACGCGCCTGTGGAGTCCCCCATGTCGTCCAGGGCGTTGGCTACGTTGTAATGCGCCTCGGCATAGTCTGGCTTTAGTTCCAATGCCTTGCGGTAAAAAAGCAATTCCATGTCAGGCCGCTCTCGCGACGAATACAACACGCCCAGGTTGTTGTAGGCCATAAAGCAATAGGGGTTTTTTTTTATCGTCTGGTTCCAAAGCGTTTCGATGTCTCGGTAGTCGTACCCCTGTCGCCAGGTTGCCGCGCCCAGCAGGATCAGCAAGCCGGTAAGGGCGGTGTAGGCCGCGTGTCGCAGTCGCGGTTTGGTCAGGTGATGGATTGCGTGCCAGGCAACTGCGGAGGCCGGCACGATCAAGCCCAGGCTGGCGAGGTATTGGAAGTG
>PMBX01000211.1 GCA_003153915.1 Phycisphaerales bacterium | reverse complement strand
AAAAGCAGGAGATGCAAAGCAGCCGTAACACAGGAGGTGGACTATGGCGTGGGAGATTCGAGACGGGCGACAGTATCTGTATCAGAGCTATCGGGACCGGACGACGGGGAAAGTGCGGCGCCGGTATCTGGGCCGAGGCTATGCGGCGGTGATGTTGGCGACGCGTCTCAAGGAGCGGCGAGAGGGGAGAGCCTCCCGCCGGGCGCAGGATGCTTTGGAACGGCAACGTGAGGCATCTCTGCTTGAATTGGACCGGCTGGTGCGGGACCTGATGGCCGTCGAACTGCTGGCGGCGGGTTTTCACCAACATGCTGGAACCTGGCGGAGGCGAAGGACACCACGGCAGGCTTCAACCTCGACACCCGCCGCGAGCACGCTTGCGGCCACGCCGCCGACGGTGCCGCCGGCGGCCAGGGGTCCTGTGGACCCGCTGTTGCCCATCCGCGGCTTGCTGGAGCGGGCGCGGCGGGAAGATGTGACCTGTGTGCCTGCCCTGCGCCTCGCGCTGGAAAGCCGCCCTGACATCTGGACCCAAGTCGTGGCTCTTATAGAGGCGTTCGAGGGCCAGTTCATCGAGGAGATCACGGAGCGCGTCGCGTTTGACACGGCAGCCCTGAAGGAGCAATTGGAGGGAATGCGGCAAACCGTCGTCGGCGTCACCCCCCTTGAAAGGTCGTTGGCGGAATACCGCATCGCTGCTTGGCTTTATCACCAGCTCGCCCAGAAGCGTTTGGAAGCCGAGCCGGAATCACGGCGTCTGCAGAAACGATGCCGGTCGGCCCGGCGGCGGCTGGAAGTGGCGGAACGCCGCCTGGCCATCTGGCAGCGACTGCTGGGGACCACGTGGCAAGGGCGGGGCACGCGGGTTTTCGGTGGAGGGCGTCAGGCCGGCACATTAAGATGAGAGCCAGCAAGGGAAGACTTCATGGCCGAACAGACGGGTGAATTGCCGGGGGAGAGGGCACGCAAGGGAACCGTTTTTCGGCACCGGCTTTATGCCATCATTTGGGCGGGGGCGTTTCTCTCGAACGTGGGCAACTGGATGGAGAACAGCGCCCAGAACTGGGCGGTGGCGGCGTCCGTCGCTCGGGGTCCGGCGCGTGGGGCCTGTAAAGCCCCCAGCCACGCCGATCACCCCCCGCGCGCCCACGGAATCCGATTTCCCCAGTGAGCTTTTCTTGCAGAGTATCAGACCCGCACACAACGTCCGGAGCGGTGTACTGTCCGGCAAGTCTGATGTGCTTTCATTGCGTTACGTCGTTCTTCTCGGCCACGATTGACACGATCAGCTTGTCCGGTACGGAGCCCTGCAGTTCGTTGAGTTGGACGAGATCGAGTTTGATAGACGACCGCGACAACTCCACATTCCGCTTAAATCGCTGGTCCGATCCCGAGGGGAAATGCACCGTCACCTGAAGCGTGAAAGTCTTGTTGTTGTCCTCGCTACTGGTTCGTTGCACTTCCGACCAAAGCTTGATGGTGGGTGCGCGATCGGAACCGCTCGTTTCTTCATACTTGATATTGGTGAAGGTCAGCCGAGGGGATGCTGGATCCAAGATGACTGGAACCGCTGGTCTTTTAGCAATGATCGAAGTGGCCACACTGCCGGGAGTAGGCGGTGCCGGCGTTACCGTGCTGTCATCACACCCGGCCAATGACAGGATTGTCACCAACGCTGAGATTCCAATTCGGGAATTCGTCCGTGCTGGGAGAAGACGCATTGGATACATGGTGCCTCCTTCGATGAAAAACGGCTTGCGTGATCATATCGAGAGCGTCACGGCTCCGCGTACGCCTCGGCCATCTGTTCAAAACGCCCTGCCAAGTCGCTGATAATGGCAGCCGGCAGGCAGGCGGTCTGTGAGCCGGTGGAACGTACGATGATGCCGACGAGTTGCTGGGAATCAGTGTTGACCACGGGGCCGCCACTGAATCCAGGGTCACTGGGCTCATTTAGCATGACAAGTTGCGGCCCGGCACTGGCGACGATTTTGGGCTTGATCTGGGGCACGGATGTCGATGGAAACCCCCACGCCTGCACCGACGAGGTCAACCGGGCAGGCGCCGCCTGATGCAGGTCAAACACCTGCATGTCGGCGGCTTGCCAGAAAGCCGGCGGCATTTCCAGAAACGCCACATCGTTTTCACGATTCACATACAGCCGCGTCGGAGCGAAGGCCAGTGCGGAGACGTAGACCTTGGTCTTGATGCCCTTCGTATCGGTGGTAACGCTGCCTACCGCGACATGTGATTTGACGATCCCGTCGACCTCCTGGGGCGAAGGGAACAGGTGCGCAGCGGTCACGAGCAGGCGAGAATCGCCGTGGCGGATGGCAAACCCGGCACCCAGCCGTATGTCCTGGCGGTCGACGTCATCCCGGTTTTCATCCCACGCGCCTTGGAGCGTCAGGATATTTCGCGGGTGATAGATGACCTGGTGATAGGGGTAGAGCCCCTGCACGTATAACCTGGTACACCGCTGGCGATCGAATGCTGGCGTGCCGGTCTGCACGGCGCATCCGGCCAGTAGGGTCATGCCCAGGGACAGCAGTGCAAGTTTCCTGTTCATTCTCCGTCCCTCGTCAAATGGACTACAAGGCCAATTATCGAGTATCCGTCAGTACCACCACGATCGCCGCCGCGGTGACCTCTGGAATCCAAGTTTTCATTTCTTGGAGCACCTTTAAGAATTGTGCGGCGTCAGGCTTGGTCACAATGGTCCAGGTGACCACATAGGCTGTGGAGGCAGCAGCGACGATGGCCAGAATGATCAAGCCGGTAGTAATTGGTTCGAAGACGACCTTCCCGTCATATCGCACGTCAAGCTGCGCCAGGCGATCTTCGGCGGCCTTGCTCTCCAAGGGGTCGCCAGCGGCTTTCCAGAAGGTAAAACGCATGGCAGCCAGCGATTTGGAGGTGGGCGCCAAGCGATTGGCTTGGTTGGCGATCTGCCCGGCGGTCTTCCAGTCATGGGCGGCGGCATACGCCTGGGCGGCATACATCAACGCCACCACCTTTTCACTTGGCTTGTCGGTGCCCGCCGCCACCGCCGAAAAAACGCCCGCAGATTGTTCGGGCTTCTGCTGCAGGAAGAGAGCCATTCCCAAATCCATGCGTTCTTTGAAATTCAGCGTCCGTGATTCCTGCCGGTGCCACAACGCGTTGTACACGGCAGAGGGCTCCTGGGCATCAAACGCTTGGTCGAAATAGACACCAGCGGCACCGGTTGGTGCAGGCGTTGTCGCCGCCATCGCTTGCTGCAAGGGTGCCAGGACCATCAGAGCGGTGGCCAGCCAAGCCGTGTTGCGCCAGCGATTCATCATGCACCTCCCTTGAGATGTCAACCCGGCGGAAGAAGTGGTTATGCACAGGGCGAGTGTCCGCGGCTTGACCAAACCGAGAACCGGATCCGTCCAGAAAACCAGACCCGCATGGACGCTACAGGCGAGAGACTGCCTCCAGCGTCTGCCACTCCGAGTGCATGATACGTCAATCGCATTTTGCGATCAAGCCGCAGGACCACGGACCATACCCCACATGGTGGATTCAATGTTTACCGGTGGTTACGGGCAGGTCGTTGCGGCGGTCGTGGCCATGCGTAAGAGCGCGGGCTTGACCCAGCGGGAACTGGCGGCGGCACTGGGCCGCGAACAGAACTTCGTCGGGCGCATTGAAACGGGCCAGCGGCGGGTGGACTTGGTTGAATTTCTCTGGATCTGCCGGGCCTGCAAGGCCGATCCCGAGGCGCAGGTCCTCAAGCTGGTCAGGAACCTGTCGGGAATTGCGCCGCTGCGGCGACGGACACCCTGACCGTGATATTTTTGGACGGCCTCCTGATCTGCCCGCCACGTCGCATCACGGGATTGTCACGTACCAGTCGATGCCACGAAAAGGATCATGGCCCCCCAGATCGGATAGGATGCTGCCAGCATTCTTTGTGGAGGAGGGCGGCGTTTTGTTGTGTGGCGCTGCCCTCCTTCGTTTATTTCGGCTCGTAAGAACGAGGCATCCTCGGTCGGTGTGGGAAGCGGGAATAGGGGACATGAAGAAAGTGCGCCGCTACGATATCAAGCTATTGGCGATCGGCCGTGCGAAGGTGGCCGTACATCCGTGATAACCCACCCCCGCAGCATGATGAGCACTTACACTCATTAGACCGCCAAAGTCTCGCACACAATCCCCGATATTTGGCGGTCTCACTCCCCCGCCCCTTTGTCTTCCTTGTCCCCTGTCAAAAGGGGGCAATCTACCACCCCCAAAAAGGTAATAACTATAGAATTCACAGTGATTTACATAAAAACGCCTTGACGGTCGTTTATTCAAGGTTATGTTGCACTTCTGGTCCGGAATAGTTCAGGGTGGGGTTCTTTTTGAGCTGTTCGCGTCCGTGCAGTTTTTCTGGATGTGCCGCGATGCATCCATAGGAGTAGCGTGCCACTATGCCCCGAAGATCCGCCTCGCTCGCCACCCTGTTGGAAGTGCTCGAATCGCGAATCCTGCTATCGACCGACCTCGGGCGTGGCGCGTGGTATCTTCCGGCATTGAGCAGCGATGCCACGCACCACAATGGCGGCGCCGTGCTGGAGGCCGCGGCGATGAGTCCGGCGGCGGTGGGGGATTCGCCTGCGGCACCTGATCTGCGGGCGGTCATCGGGGCCGTGCCCGACGGCGGAGTGCTGATCCCGGGCGAGACACTCAAGGTTCCGTTCACGATTTTCAATGATGGGAGTGCGCCTGCCGTGGGCGCACTGCGGGTGGACCTTTACGCCTCCGGGGATGGGTTGTTGGACCGGGCGGTGGATCCGCTGATGGGGACGCTCACCAAGTCCGTGCGCATCGCACCGGGGGGCAGCCTGACCCTGTACGTGCCGATTCCCGTCGCCACCGACGCACCGGCATGCCAGGTGCGGTTTATTGCCGACATCGATCCGCTGAATGTCTTTGGCGAGTTGCAGCGGGACAACAACCAGACCGTATCCGACCCCGTGACGATCGCCTGGCAGTTCGGCACCGTGACCGGCCGGACCAAAACGACCCAATTGATCCTCACGGACAAGGATGGCTCGGTGGCTACGTTCAGCCTCAAGGGCAAAGGCACTGGGGAAGTCACGCTGAATGCGGGAAACTGGGATTTGAACCTCACCGGCACCGATGCGTCTTCGGCAGTGAGCATCGCGGTCAAAGGGGGCGACGGCCGCATCGGACTGGGCGATGTCGCCGTGGGAGCGCTCAAGAGTCTTACCGCCCCGGGCGCGAACCTGGACGGGGATTTTCTGGCGACCGGAGCGGTCTCCACGATCACCCTGGGCGATATTGCCGCGGGGCATTCCCTCAAGATTCTCGGCACGGCCACGCTGAGTCTTACGGCAGGACGGGTGGCGAGCCTGGATTTGGAGTCCGCCGGGCCGATCAAGCAGTTGCGGGTGGTGGATTGGACGCGCTCGGGACTGCTCAACAGCGTGGTGGTGGCCCCAGCGCTGGCGACACTGCAAGCCACCGGCAACGCCAAGGCGGGGATTGCCGGGGATTTCCAGGCGGACATGAATCTGGTTGGGCCGGTGGCCAAGGGCAGCACACTGGGCGCCGCGACCGTGGCGGGGCGTCTGGGCGCGGGCACCTGGGAGGTTGCCGGCGCGGCGGGCAAGATCGCCGCCGGGCAAGTGGACAGCGCCTTTGCGGCGAACTTCACCGGAGCACTGGCCGGCCTGACGGTCAAAGGCAACGCGGGGGGCAGCGTGTCGGCCAAGTCGATGGGGACCGTGTCCGTCGGGGGCAATCTTGAGGGGGCGCAAATTCTGGCCGGCGTGGATCTAGGCGCCGATGCGGCGGTGGGCGGGGCCGGGGCGGCGGCGGATGCTTTTGGCCCCGGATTCATCGGCACATTGAAGGTCACCGGAACGGTGTCCGGCTCGACGATCCTGGCGGGCGTCAATCCCTTCGATGGGCACTTCAATGACCTCAACGATGTGGCCGTGGGCGGCAAGGCCAGCTACGTCAAATCCATCACCATCGGCGGCGCCCTGGATGCCGCCAGCCGCATCGACGGCGGCCTGTTGCCGGCGACCGCCAAGATCGCCGGCCTCAAGGTCAATACCCTGCTCGACAACCGCTTCGGACAAAACAAGTTCGCCCTCTCCGATGCCGGCACGACCGATGCGACGGGCTCCGTGACGCTGAACATCGCCGGCCAGCCGCAGACGTTTGAATTCCTGGACGAGACAACACTGCTTCCGCTGTCCGGGGCCGGCGTGGCCGTGACGGTGGATGCCGACAGCCTCTCTTTTGGCGTGATCACGCTCGTCACGCCCGGCCGAAACGTGCCGGTGCAAACGATCATTCTAACGGGCAGCGCCGCGCCGTCCGGTGCGGAGGTCATGCGGGCGGCCCAGACCATGGCGCCCGCCGACGATCCGGATAAGTCCACCGTGCTCGTCAGCGATGTATCCACCAAGTCCACGCTGGATGTCATCACCGACAAGCTCGTCCAGCAGACGTTCTACACGGTGGACGAGGCCCAACGCGAGGTCATCAACTCCGAGGTGGGGTTCCTGGCCTCGGGTTTCACCTCGCTGGTGAGCATCGGCATCCACGGCCTGGATAATGTCAGCCACGGCGCGGTGAGCAATTATCTGTCCAAACTGCCCATCGCCACCAACGAAGTGATGACCCCCCAGGAGGCCAAGGACCATATCGTTGAATCGCGCCTCACCGATGTCACCGGCACGCTGCTGCTGGCCGGCATGAAGGGCAAGCTCGACCCCCTGGCCCCCTATGCCACGGCCATCGACCTGGGCAGCGACGGCGTTGCGTGGGGCGTGGCCGACATGGCCGAGGATCTCCCCGGCATGGACGTGCGCGTGACCAAGATCCTGGGCATGGAAATCTACAGCTTCGCCCCAATCCCGCCCTGGCAGCGGGCCGAGGAGTCCGGATTGGTCAACGTGCAGGTGCCCACCGCCGCCGACGCCCAGAACGGTTTTCTGGAGCTGATCAGCAAGTCCAACCTGGGCGAGGGTTTTGTGACGCCTCTGGACACCGCCGGCAATGCCAGCATCGACGTGCCGCTGGGGGATTATTTCGGCGTGGTGCATGTGCCGGGCTACACCGCCGGCCAGATGCCCGTGACCGTCTCGTCCGGAGGCACATCGCTCGACGTGACCTTGGACGCCCCGCCCGTGCCGGGCTTTGACATCGCTCCCACGACCACCCTGCAGACCAGCGAAAGCGGCGCCGCGGCCAGCTTTGCCGTGGCCCTCAAGACCCAACCGCTGGCGAATGTGAGCATCAAGCTGGCCAGTTCCGACAGCACGGAGGGGAAAATCTCCAAAACGTCGCTGGTGTTTACGCCCGCCAACTGGAATGTGCCCCAACTGGTGGTCGTGACGGGCGTGGACGACAAGATCATTGACGGGAGCCAGGCCTACACGATCCTCTTCAGCCCCGCCGTCAGCACCGATCCGGCGTACAACGGCATGCAGCCCGACGCCGTGCATGTGATCAACCTGGACAATGAGGAGCCCGCCGCACCGACCATCAGCCTTGATTCGCTGGTCGTGGCGCAGCGGTACACGGAGTGGGTCGGCGACCCGGTATGGGGGAGCACGTGGGAGCGGTTCCGGGTGACGGGTTCAGGGACGGCCACCGGACCGGTGGGGACTTACCTCTACACCTACCCGGGGTCTGTCAAAGGGAGCTACGTGATGGACAACTGGTCGGTCGATGCCGCCGGCAATCATTATCGCGCNNGACGTGTACAGCGATTGGTACTCCGTTTCCAGCGCGCCGCACCCCCCGTTCAATGTGTCGGTCGAAGCCGATTATTGGAATGTGGACCCCTACCTGTCGGCCACGGATTCGGATACGGTGACGCTGCAGTAGCCGCGCCGCCGCGCCGTTCGCC
>PMBX01000261.1 GCA_003153915.1 Phycisphaerales bacterium | reverse complement strand
CCAACCTCGACCTCATCCAGATGGCCAGGGACCTGAAGGTCGACGATATCGCTCAGCTTGCCGAGAGCGTTGACTACACCAAGCTGCTCAAGGTCGAGCAACTGAAGATGGACGAGAGCATCGAACCGCTTCGCCGCCAGGCGGAGGCGTTCCGCGCGACGGTGGAGCAAGGCGCTGCCCCTGTAGTCTCCGCCGCCGACGGCCTGGCTGCCGTGCGACTGGCCTACGATATCGTCGCGGCCATCAAGCAATACCGCTGGGACGGCGACAAAAGCCCCCGCGCGGGCCTGGACGTGATCCGCAAGCCATAGCGGCCAACGCAACTGGGCAAATGTAGATCGGTGGCTTTGCAAAAAACCCCCGCCGCCCGGTCATTCGATTGCCGTTCATCCCAGCCCGACATCCAGCGCCATCATGAGGGCGAAGCCCAGGATCGCGCCCATGGTGGCTAGGTCCACATGGCCGTGCCGCTGGGCTTCCGGGATGAGTTCCTCGACGACGATGAAGATCATCGCCCCGGCGGCGAATCCTTGTCCGTAAGGCAACAGCGAGGTAAACGCCACCACCATCCAGGCCCCGGCGATCGCGGCGAGGGGTTCGACAATTCCCGAAAGCATCCCATAGCAGAACGCCCGCCGCCGGCTGAAACCCTCCCGCCGCAGTGGCAGCGCCACGGCGGTTCCTTCGGGGAAGTCCTGCAAGGCCATGCCGATGGCCAGGGCTATCGCCGAACCGACCTGTGCGGCCCGCTCCGCGCCCAAGAGGTTGGCCGCCGAGCCGAAGGCGATTCCCACGGCAAGGCCCTCGGGGAAGTTGTGCAGCGTGATAGCCAACACCAGCAGCGTGCTGCGATGCCAGGAGGTCTTTGGGCCTTCCGCGGCAAATAAGTCTGGGTGCAGGTGCGGCAACAGGCGGTCGATCAGCCGCAGCACGACCGCCCCTAGCAGGAAGCCCAACACCGGCGGCATCCATTTCCACGCCGGTCCATACATCCTGGCGCTGACCTCGACGGCAGGGGCCAGCATGCTCCAGAAACTGGCGGCGATCATGATCCCCGAGGCCATGCCCAGGCAGGCGTCCAGGAGCTTCTGGGTGGACTTCTTGGTGAACACCACCAAGGCAGCGCCCAGGCTCGTGGTGCCCCACATTCCCAGCGAGGCCACCAGCGCCTGCCAGACGGGATTAAGGTCGTGAAACCAACTCATCATCAGGCATCACTCCCCCCGACGGGGGCGTAAAATCGGTCACTGCCCCGGCCGGCTGGCCCGCGGGGCGGCGACGGACGCATCGTGGAACCGTTCCACGGCTTGGGCGGTCGCCAGAAGCAGGAAGTCCTCCGGCTGGGTGATCGTCGCGCCCTTGGTCAGGTGAATGTAGAACTCGTCGTAGAGCTTGCCGGATTGCTTCTCGCGGAGAATCCGCTCGATTTCCGCCTGGGCGTCCTCGAAGAGCTTGACGCTGCCGGGGCGCACTTGGCGGGCCTTAACGATATAAAATCCCTCGCCGGTCTCGATGATGGGGCTGACGCCGCCTTCGGGCAGCTTGAACGCCGCTGCCTCGACGGCTTCCTGGCGGAAGCTGCCTGCCGGCATCAGCGGCCAATTCCCACCGCCAGGATTGCCCGATCCAGCCGAGAACCGGTCGGCGACGGCGGCGAAGTCCTCTCCGGCCCCGATGGCCTTGGCGGCTTCCTCGATGCGAGTACGGGCCTTGGCCCGCGCAGCGTCCCGCTCGAGCGACGACGGTTGGGACTCCGCCGCTACCGCCGGCAGGTACGCCGCCAGGGGAACCGCCACGGTCTGCATGGCCACCTTGGCCGGCGAGCTGAACTGCCCGGGATTGGCCCGGTAGTATTCCCACATCATCGGCCTATTGACCCCCACGGAGGGTGCGAACTTCAGCCGCAGGAACATCTGGACGGTCAGCCGGTTTCGATGGCCGTCCAGCACGGCTTGGATGGTGGTCCCGATGGCAGCGAGGTTTTCCTCCAGCCTCTTGCGGCTGCCCCCGGCGCGGGCAACCATGTCGCGCAGGGCCGAATCGACTTCCGTGTCCAATGCCTTCTTCTGCTCATCGGTCAACGCCTTTTGGGCTTCCGGAAGCACCAAAGCCTGGGAGACTTGACGCTGAAGCTCGACACGGAGGACCTTCTCGACCCTCGCACTAAAGGCTTGTTCGGGGAGGTTCTTGGGAATCTCATCGAGGTCGAAACATGCGGCGCCAAGCAGGTCATCAACGTTGATGAAATGGTTGTTGACCTGGACGAGCGGGCCTTCGACGATTTCGGGCCGGCCCGGCACGGTGACCGCCCCGAGGCTCGTTGCCGAGGATTTAGCGGAAAGGGACGCCGCCGAGCGTTTGGAACCTGTGTCGGTGGGCTTGGAAGAGGCCCCGGCAACTGTTGGAGCGACTTCCACGGAGACCGGTTGCGGCGCGGTTCGACTTGTTGCAGGCGTCGTCGCCTCGGTTTGGGGCATAGGTGCCTTCAACTCACCCGAAGCGGATGCCCCAGCCGGATTGGTGGCACGAGGAGAAGATTCCGCCTGTGACACAACCAAAGGCCCAGTGGCTGTTTCCTTGGGCAAGGTGATGGGTATCTTGCGGTCGCGCCTCGCCTGAAGCGCCGCGGGATCTCTTCCAGCACAGCCGGCCAGCATCATCAGGAAGGCTAACGCCGCGATTGTTCTCAATATGGGCATGGACACACTCCGGCTGAATCAAAGCCGCATTATACGTCCACTCAGGTGAGTCTCAACCTTTTGAGCAATATCGCCGTCAATGTCGCCGGCGCCAGGTACGATGGCGGCGGGCGCCAATGCACCGTCCGCTCATCGGCCAGGCGGACCGAGCCGGCCAGGCCGTCGAAGAGTTTGCCAATCCTGTCATGGCTCGATACGGTAAAGACCACGTCGCTGTCCATGAGGATGATCGACTCGATACCTGCCGCACCGGCCAGCAGACGGATTTCGGCTTGGTCCAGCAGCGCGTCCACTTCCTGTGGGATCGGACCGTAGACGTCGATAGCATCGGCGCGGAGACGGTCCATATCCTCCCGGGTCTCGCAACGGCCCAGTTGGCGGTAGACCTCCATCCGCTGGCGGTCGCAGGACACATACATCTTGGGGATGAATGCATCCAGCCCCAATTCGACATGCGCCTCGCGCCGCGGCGGCGAGACCTGGCCGCGAAGTGTGCCTACGGCCTGCTCCAACAGGCGGCAGTACAACTCGTAACCGACGGCGGCGATGTGCCCGCTTTGCTCAGCGCCAAGGATGTTGCCCGCGCCGCGGATTTCCANNTCCAGGTCGCGCATGGCGATCTGGAAACCGGCCCCTAGGTCCGAGAACTCCTCGATGGCCTTCAATCGCCGAGCGGCCACCGGCGCAACGGGCCGTCGCTCCGGAAGCAGCAGATAGCAGTATGCGCGGTGTTTGTACCTCCCCACGCGGCCGCGAAGCTGGTGAAGCTCCGCAAGACCGAATCGGTCGGCCTCGTGGATGATAATCGTGTTGGCCGTGGGGATGTCCAGGCCTGACTCGATGATCGTGGTGCAGACCAGCACGTCGATGTCGCCGGCAACGAAAGCCAACATGACCTTCTCCAGTTGCCCACCAGCCATCTGGCCGTGCGCAACGGCGACGCGGGCCTGGCCGGCCAGCCCACGGACGCGATCGGCCAGAGACTGGATATCGTGGACGCGGTTGTGGACGAAAAAGACCTGCCCCTGGCGGTTCAACTCGCGGAGAATCGCCTGGCGTATGAGGCGGTCGTCGTAGTGGCAGACCTCGGTGTAGATGGCCCGGCGGTCCAGCGGCGGGGTGGCCAGCGAACTGATGTCGCGCAGGCCCACCAGCGCCATGTGCATCGTCCGCGGGATCGGCGTTGCCGTCATAGTCAGCACGTCCACGTGGGCGCGGAGGCCCTTGAGGTGCTCCTTGTGGCGGACGCCGAACCGCTGCTCCTCGTCGATAATCACCAAGCCCAAATCGGAGAACCTCACGTCCTTGCTGAGCAGCCGGTGTGTTCCAATAACGATGTCCACCTTTCCGACAGCCAGCCGCGCCAATACGTCAGCCACCGTGGCGGCGGATCGAAACCGGCTGAGCACCTCGATGTGCATGGGGTAATCGGCGAACCGCTCGCCGAAGGTGCGGTGGTGTTGGTCGGCCAACACGGTGGTGGGGACCAGCACGGCGACCTGCTTTCCCGCCTCGGCGGCCCGGAACGCTGCTCGCATCGCCAGTTCGGTCTTTCCATAGCCCACGTCGCCGCACAACAGGCGGTCCATCGGACGAGCAGCGGCCATGTCCGTATCGATTGCCTCAATGGCGGAAATCTGGTCGGCTGTCTCGGAGTAGATAAACTCCCCGGCGAACTGCTGCTGCCAGTCCGACCCGGATGGGAAGCAAAAGCCAGGGGTGGCCTGGCGAACGGCCTGGATGCGGAGCAGTTCCGCCGCCAGGTCCGACACCGCCTCGACGACACGCTGCTTCTGCTTGCTCCAGGCCGTCCCGCCCAATTTGGACAGGCTGGGCCTATGTTGTCGGGAACCGACATATTTCTGCACCAAATTGATGCTTCCGGCCGGGACGTGCAACAGAGCGTTATCGGCGAACCGCAACGTCAGGAATTCCTCGCTCCTACCGTCGCGCTGGAGCGTCCGCAGGCCTTGGAAGCGGGCGATACCGTGCGAGACGTGCACCACGTAATCGCCGGGATGCAGGTCCAGCAACGACTCGATGGGCCGGCCGGCGCGAATCCGCCGTAGCCGGCGGCGCTTGGCGTAGCGGTGGAAGACCTCGTGGTGCCCGGCCACGACGAGGCGCAGCGCGGGGAACGCAAACCCGGAATGAATGTGCCCGATGGCCGTGTGGAACCGCCCGGTCAGCTTCGGATGGCGCGTCGCCAACAACTCGTTGAATCGTTTCTCCTCGGCGATGTTTTCGCAGTAGACCCACACCTCCTCGGTGGCGGACATCTCTCCGAGTTCCTCGATCGCCGCCGACGGATCGACAGGAAGCTGCCCCAGCGAACGGATGCCCAGGTTGACCGCCCCCCGGTCATCACCGGGGCGGAAGGCGTGCATCTCCACCATGGAAAACCGCCGCAATTGCTCCAGGCAGTCTTGTGGAGTCAATAAGGACATCGCCGGCGACATGGACCGCTCGTCACCCACCGCCTCGGTCCCACCGATGGCGCGCTGGTTTGCGGTATCGCGGATTCGCTCGTGAATCTCACGGGCCAACTCGGCGACCTCGCCTGGTTCCAGGATACAGACCAACGTATCTGCCGGCAGGTAAGACATCAGGCTACCCGTCGGGGCAGGCTCACCCTGGGCCGTGGCGGACAGCAACAGTTGGCATCGGTCGAGGTGATCGACGCTCCGCTGCGTGTCGGGGTCATAACGGCGGATCGATTCGATACGATCGCCGAAGAACTCGATACGTAGCGGCTGGGAGGCGCCACGCGGAAACACGTCCAGAATCCCGCCGCGACGGGCGAACTGGCCCTGTTCGTCGGCCGCCTCGACGTGCTCCAACCCACCATCGATCAATCGGGCCGCAAGAAGGTCTGGATCGGTCTGCTGGTTGTTCTCCAACGCCACTCGCCTGTGGTGTAATGCCTCCGCCGACGGCACCGGTTGCATCAGCGACAGGATGGAAGCGACGATAAACGGCGGCGGGTTGGTTCCTTGCCCCGGCGGGCCGGATAGCAGGTCGCAGACGCTCAGCCGCTCAGCGGCCACCTCGTCGTTGAGATGATCGCCGGCCAACTCCAGTTCCCAAGCGGGCAACAGCGTCGCCGCCTGGCCCGTCAAGACCTCCAAGTCGTCGGCAGCATTGTCGGCGGCATCGAGGTGGGCGGTCACCAACAGAACTGGGCCATGTCGCATCCGTCCCAACGTCGCAGCCACCAGAGGCGAGGCGGAACCCCAGACCCCCCATAGGCGCAGAATCACCCCTTCCGCCAGCCGCTTGTGGGCCTGGCGCATCGGCCTGCATTGAAGCATCTTGTCCAGCATGTCCGCTCTGCGCAACAACGAACCGGAACAAGGGCCATAAACCGCCCCTGTGCTCGGCGGTGTGCGCCACACATCACTTGTCATCGGCAGCGACCGCTCATGATTGCCAGCCGATGCGGCCATCTTCTCAAATTGCCTTTGGGGATTCAACATCGCCGGGGAAAGCTCATTCAACAAGCCGGTCCTTTTCCAGGAGAGTAAGGGAACCGTATAATCCCCTCCAAGATCAGGAGCCGGACATGAACGTTCTTCTCACAGGCGGGGCTGGGTACATCGGTTCGCACGTCGCGCGGGCGTTGCAGGCCGCCGGGCACTACTGCGTGGCCTACGACAATCTGGTCAACGGCCACGCCCAGTCCCTGCGATGTGAACTGGTCGTCGGCGACGTGGGCGACGGGCAGCGCCTGCGCGAGGTGATGAAAAAACACCGCATCGACGCCGTCATCCACCTGGCGGCCTACATCGAGGCGGGGGAATCGGTGGCTAAGCCCGACAAATACTTCCGTAACAATACCATCATCGGCTTGACTCTGCTGGAGGCCATGCGGGACAGCGGCGTCGCCAGGTTGGTGTTTTCCTCCACAGCCGCCGTCTATGGCTCGCCCGTTCGGGTGCCCATCGAGGAAGGCGACCCCCTGAAACCCATCAACCCTTACGGGGCCAGCAAGCTGTGCGTGGAGTTGATGCTCCAGTCCTTCGCCCCGGCCTATGGGATGGGTTTCGTTTCGCTGCGTTACTTCAACGTCGCCGGCGCGGACCCATCCGGGGAAATCGGCGAGGCCCACAACCCCGAGACGCACTTGATCCCGCTGATCTTACAGGTCCCGCTGAAACGGCGAGACAGCATCCGAGTGTTTGGGGACGACTACGACACACCCGACGGGACTTGCATTCGCGATTACATCCACGTCGCCGATTTGGCCGCTGCGCACGTGTTGGCCATCGAGGCGATCCAGCCGGGCGCGGTGCGGGTTTTCAATCTCGGTAACGGGACAGGATTTTCCGTCAAGGAGGTCGTCGAGACCTGCCGCGCGGTCACCGGTGATAAGATTCCTACCCAGGTCGTGCAGCGTCGAGCCGGCGATCCGCCGCGTCTGGTGGCTTCCTCCCAGCGGGCCATGAAAGAACTGAACTGGCGGCCTAAGTTCCCAGACCTGGCGACGATCGTCGCCCATGCATGGGCGTGGCACAAGGCTCACCCCGACGGATATGCCTGACAAATCGCCGGCTCGTCAATCGCAGGGGCGCGTCTAGGCGTTCAGGACGCGAGAAAGTTCTTCCAGCGACGTAAGGCCCGCCCGCACCTTTTCCAACCCGATGGCGCGAAGATCCTTGACGCCCGACCGGCCGGCGACATCGGCCAGTTTGTCCACCGTGGCCCCACCGCGGATCGCCGTGGCAACTGGCCCGTCGATGGTCATCAGGCCCAACAATCCCGCCGATCCGATGTAACCGCTCTGAAAACATCGCGGGCAGCCGACAGGCCGCAACGTCCGTAACCGCCGCTGGTCTTCCTCCAGGCCAAGAAGGTCCAGGAGTTCCTCATCATCCGCCTCCGCGGGTTCCTTGCAGTCGGGGCAGAGGATTCGCACGCGGGCGAACGTCAGGACGGCCAGCAGATTCGACGCAAGCAACCCTGGCTCCATTCCCAACTCCAGCAGCGTCACGACGGCCTTGCCTGCCGTCGTCGATGGGACTCCAACCACCAGAAGCTTTCCCGCTTGGCAGGCTTCAATCGCCGCATCGGCTGCCGGCGGATCGGGCAATTCCTGGCAGAAGATCACATCGGCGTCTTGGTGGGCGACGGCATCGATGGCCTGGGCACACGACAATCCGCAGCCAGGTCCAGCCTGTAGAATCGTCACACCGGGTGGGTCCGCTTTCCCCAAGGAATCGATCGCCACGACGCTGCGACCCCGCAGGTCCTGGGCTTGCGTCATCGGCCAGATCGCCTCGCCGCGCATCGGTCCGGTCCGGCCGGCCAGCGCGATTATTCCATCGCGGCGGCATAGAAAGCGACGCAGATCGCCTGCCGCCACCCTGTCGAGGGCAAGTTGAGCCAGGCCCGACGAAGCCGCCTGCGGCATGGTGACGACCAGTCGAAAACCTCTCGCCGTCGGACAGACGCCCAATTGCAGATCGATCCGGCGGCCTTGGATCGTAACAGTGGTGGAACAGTTCTGCGGTTGAGGCAATGAAAGTTCCAGTCCGGCCTGAGACAGTAGATGCTCCGACAACTCCTCGGCCTGCTGCGGTGACAATCGTGCCACGGAGGCGGGAAATTCCACCAACACCCCGTCGGCGCGCAGGCGTAGGGAACAGACCTCGCCTGCGGATTCCAAATGAACATGGCTGGCGCGGCGGTCCATGGCGTGGGCAAGTATGGCCTCGACGACCTGGGCGGGGCTGCCGACGCCCTCGTCCGGTTGCGGTAATTCGACTCTCACAGCCTCTTCTGCCGCTCCAGGCTCCACGGGAACCGGCGCTTCATCCGGCTGTTGTGGTAGTTCCGCAGGCGGCGCGATGGAAGGTTCCTCGACGGTTGGGGTATCCTCTACCAAGTCGATTGCTTCCGGTGCGGGTAATTCGCCAGCCGGCTGCTCGATGGTCTCTGCGGGAGACGGTAAGTCCACAGGCCCATGCGCCGCGGGAGATTCATCACTGGTCGGTGGGGCCACGGGGACCGCCTCTGTCACCTGCACCTGGCGATCTTTTGTTTCCAGCGGTTCCGCTTCGGCGGCTGTCAACATAGGCGCCGCAATCTCACGATCGTCGCTCGGAGAACGGATAGCGGCGTCGGTTGTTTCCGTGATAGCTGGATGTTCTCCGGTGTCGTCATGGCGATTTAATTCCTCCAGCACCCAATCCTCGGCTGTCTCTCCGGCGGCGCTGCGTGCCCCGCGGTCCTGGATTGTCCTGGCGGATGCCTGGTGCTTGCCCCCCACCAGCGCGTCCCGCTCGGCCTGGGTGACCTTGGCCGCCTGCGACTCGCGCAGGACCACCTTGGCCATAATCTTCTCGATGTTCACCCCTCGCTGTTTGAGAAAAAAGACCAGTCCCTTCTCGGAGATTCGCAGCGGCCCGTCAGGCAGGCGTTGCACGGGGAGCCAGCCCTTCTGAATCCACTCCACCACCGCCCCCGGAGTGGCTCCCAGCAGGTCGGCCACCTGGTATGTAGTGAATAGTCTGTCCGGCATCAAGGCGCCCTCCGCCTTTTGTCTCTTGCCTCTTGCTAAAAGGCTCCGCGACCAGAATGGTCCAGCGCAGGACGCTCCAGAAAATTGCACCCTCCGGGACCGGACGAATAACCTCTCAGGTTCTATTCTGGCACACATTGTCCAAACCGTCAAACGCAATTCCAGCCGGCCTGGCGGCAAAGGTACCAGAGGCCCGGCGCTACCGCTGCATGTGTAACCATGCATATTCCGCGGGACTTTCCGGTCACAAGTGGGCAACAATCTTCCAATTGGCCCAAGGGCAGACGGTGTTCGAGGTTCAGGCCCGATTGGATGATTGCATGCAGGAACACGGGCTATAAACAGATGGCATATGTGAATGTAATGAGCCAAACAACTCCATCAGCCAAATTGACGTTTACCTTGGCATGTCCCCCAACAGATAGGGGGCCAAAACAGATAAGCAAAAAATATCGGGTAATCGGTCAACTAAGCTTTACAAGACTCCAAGCAGCCTACGAAGACGGAATGACACCCAGGCAACGATGCATGTAATATCTTGATATTTAGGCACTTACAGTTGGACTGAAAATTGGATGGCAGCTTGGCTTTTTATTCATCTTTTGGTGTAACAAGCGGTTATGCGACGGTGAAAAAATCCCTATTGCCAATTCGTTCTTGACTTGTTGGTCCCTTGTGACTAAACAGTCATATATGACTAATGACGTTGCAACATCCGTGAATCGCGCCCAGCGCCGGGCAAACAAGACCCGTAGCCGCCTGATGGCAGCGGCGCTGGCGCTTTTCGGCCGACAGGGAGTTAGCGCCACAACGGTGGAAGACATCACAGAGGAAGCCGACGTTGGCAAAGGAACCTTCTATCGACACTTCGCCAGCAAGGACGCCGTCCTGGAGGCATTGATCGAGCAATCCCTAACCCACCTGATCGATTGCCTGCGAGCCACTGGCGTCGAGGCACGATGCTCGCTGGCTGACGTAATGGCAGATTTGTTGGCGGCGCACGAGCGGTTCCACATGGACCAGCCGACGGAATTTGGGCTGGTGTTTCACAGCCGTCGAATCTCGCGACCGCAGGATTCCTCGATATCCCAGAAGTCCCAGCCGTTTTCCCAGTACTTCGAGGAATTGCATCACCGTCTAGCGCCGTGGGCGCCCGCGCCGCTGGATCTGTCCAAGGTGCGAAACCTGGCCTTGGCGATTTCGGGATTTGTCTCTGGATTTTATTCCCTCTCGGCCATAGGAATGACACCCCAAGAAATCGACTCAAGCCTGCAACCGTTGAAACAAGCCTTGCTCGCGCGGGCACAAGCGTTTTTAAGCGGCTAGGTCCGGCGTGGTGCCGTACACCCCGGCCGCGGAACATAAGTTGTCTGTTAAGGAGTCATGGGTCATGCAACCACAGGGTAGTTCGTCGGAGTCCGAAGTTTCCGATGACCAACCTCCGTCCCCAGCAACGGAGGAGCAAGTCGAGGCTCACCAACGTACCGCCATCTCGGGGAAACTGGCCGAACTGATGGCAAGCCCCCAGTGGAAAGACTGGCGATGGCAGATGCGGAACCGCATTCGCGGCGTTCCGCAATTGATGCAGACGTTCCCTTCGTTGCGCGTGGGACCGGACCTGGTGGGGGCGGTGGCTAAGTTCCCCCTGGCCGTCACGCCCTACTATGCCTCGCTCATCCGTCGCCTGGATGAGACTGATCCCATTTTCCGCATGTCCATCCCCCAGGGACAGGAGTTGTGCGATGGTCCATTCCTTCGCGATGACCCGCTGGAGGAGGACCGGGACATGCCCGTGCCTGGGCTGGTGCATCGGTATGTTGACCGCGCTCTGTTGCTGGCGACGATGACCTGTTCGACGTACTGCCGCCACTGCACGCGCAAGCGGATCGCCGGCTCGCGGGAGACGACGATCTCGCCGCGCCGGTTGCAGCAGGTCACGGCCTACCTGGCCTCGCATCCGGAGATATCCGACGTGATCGTCTCCGGCGGCGACCCCTTCACCATGCCCACCGACGCGCTGGAGGCGGTCCTGGCGGCCTTGCGGGCGGTGAAATCCGTGCAGATCATCCGCATCGGTACGCGCGTGCCAGTGGTGATGCCCATGCGAATCACGACCGAACTGACCTCCATGCTTCGCAAGTACCATCCCGTCTGGGTCAACACGCATTTCAACCATCCCAGCGAGTTGACCTCCGAGGCGGCGGAAGCCTGCGCGGCCTTGGCGGACGCGGGTATTCCACTGGGCAACCAGTCGGTGTTGCTGGCCGGTGTCAACGACCGCCCCGCTGTCATCGCCGACCTCTGCCGCGGCCTGGTGACCATGCGCGTCCGCCCATATTACCTGTTCCAATGCGACCTTGTGCGCGGAGTGGAACATTTCCGCACGCCGCTGTCCCGCGGGCTGGAGATCATGGAATACCTTCGGGGCCGGCTCAGCGGCTTGGCTATTCCCAACTTTGTNNACGCACACCGTGCTGCGGAACTATGAGGGAATGATGGTGTCGTACCCCGAGCCAAACGCCGCCTTGGCGGCCGAGGAATGCTCAGCCGTGGGCGAAGGTGGCGTATGGGAACTTGCCTGTGGGCAGGTGTCCAAGCTTCAACCAGCCGATTCACCCCGCAGGCGCCGCAGAGTCCAGCGAGAAGAATCCCTGGAGGAAAGTCGCTCGCCGCGACACTAAACACACCCAACCCCCCGTCCCCGGCGGGGCGCAGCCGCTCCGCCGGAGCGGATAACGAATCGGGACTTGCCGATGGGCTTGCGAATTGGACTGGTCTACGACCTGCGCAGCGAATACCTTGCGCGGGGTTACGACGCGCATGCGGTAGCGGAGTTCGACTCCCAAGAAACGATCTCCGCTCTGGAAGAGGCGATCCGCTCACTGGGTCATGTCGTGGAACGGATCGGTTCGGCCCGCGCGCTGTGCGAAAGCCTGGTGGCCGGACGGCGGTGGGACCTGGTCTTCAACATCGCCGAGGGACTCTCCGGCCGTTGCCGCGAGGCGCAGGCGCCGGCGATCCTGGAACTCTATGACATCCCCTACACGTTTTCCGATCCACTGGTCTGCGCCGCCACGTTGGACAAGGCCGTCGCCAAACAAATCGTCCACTCCGGCGGGCTGCCCACCGCGCGATTCGCCGTCGTCGAAGGCAAGGGGGACCTGGCCAAGGTACGCCTGCCTTATCCGCTGTTCGCCAAACCCATAGCCGAAGGAACCGGAAAGGGCATCGACGGCGCTTCGAAGATCGACTCGCGAAAGGAACTTACCGATGTCTGCCGGCGGTTGCTGGAAACTTTCTCCCAACCGGTGCTGGTGGAGGAGTACCTGCCCGGCCGGGAATTCACCACGGCCGTGCTGGGGGGAGGCGCCGACGCGACCGTCCTGGGCAGCATGGAGATCACGATGCGGCCCAAGGCCCGGTCGGACATCTACTCCTATGAGATGAAGGAACGCTGCGAGGAACTGGTGGACTATTCGCCCATGCCCCGCGGACGGCTGAGGAAACAAGTGGAACAATTGGCTCTGCGGTCCTATCGCCTGCTAGGCTGTCGCGACGCGGCGCGCGTCGATTTCCGCTGCGACAAGCAACGCCGGCCGTTATTCCTGGAGGTCAATCCGTTACCGGGCCTGAACCCGACCCATTCCGACCTGCCCATGATCGCCACGCAGGAGGGAATGAGTTACGCGGGGTTGATCGGCTCGATTATCGACAGCGCCTGCCGGCGGCGTGGAGGGTGCAAATGAGCAGCCTGCCGGCGGTTCTGGTGATCTACAACATTCCCCGCGTGCGCGAGAGGATGTCCGACGGTATCGGCCTCTGCGCCGAGAGCGAAGCGGGCGTCCTCAAGGAACTGGAGGCGGTGACGGCGGCGCTGGAGCGGTTGGGCGTCCCGGCCCGCGGTTGCGGAATCCACCGTCTGGAGGACCTTCCTGCCGTGCTGGCGGCCGCTTGCGAGCCGGTGGTGTTCAACCTCGTCGAGGACCTGGACGGCCCACCGGGCGATGCGGCGATGGTCCCGGCCCTTTGCCGGACCTTTTCCAAGGCCTGTACCGGCGGTGACAGCCGGTGCATCAGTTTGTCCAGCGACAAGTGGTTGAGCAAGGCCGCCTTGGCCGCCCTGGGCGTCCCATGTCCCCAGGCCGTGCTGATCCCACCAGGGGCGGCCATCGGTAATTTACTCCCGCCAGGCCCGCTGATCGTCAAACCCGTCAGCCGTGACGCCAGCGAGGGCATCGACGCCGGATCGGTGTGCCAATCCCGCGGAGAGGAGTTCCTCCGGGCCGTGCGGCGGGTGCATGAACAGTTCCGTCAACCGGCGATGGTCGAGCAGTACATCGACGGACGTGAAATCAACGTCGCCCTGCTCCAGCAGGGCCAACAGCTTCGGGTGCTGCCCCTGGCGGAGATCGACTTTTCCGCCTTCCCGCCCAACCGGCCCCGCATCGCGGGCTACCAGGCCAAATGGGTCGAGGATTCCTTTGAATATCGCAACACTCCACGCGTCATCCCGGCCCGGATCCAAGAGCCTCAGGCACATCGCATCCGCCAGACGGTACAGGATGCCTGGCAGGCTGTGGGGTGCACGGATTACGCCCGAGTCGATTGCCGCCTGGACCAACAAGGCAACGTCTTTGTGCTGGAGGTCAACGCAAACCCCGACATCTCGCCGGGGGCAGGATTTGCCGCCGCGCTGAACGCCGGAGAAATCTCCTATGACGAGTTCATCCGCATTGTGATTTCCAACGCAGCCGCTCGACTGGAACCGGTCTCCGCCTCCGGGGCAGCCGCCACCAGCCCACGGGCCAACGGCCAAGGCGCCTCCTGTCCGGCCGAATGGAAAATCCGCTGGTCACAACCAGGCGACAGCCAGGAAATCCTGCGATTCCTGGACGCCAGCGGTTTCTTTCGCCCTGATGAGCTGGCCATCGCGCGGGAGGTTTTGGAGGAGGCCCTGGCTAAGGGGCCTTGTGGACATTACCAGTCTTTCACGGCAGAGTTGGACCGCCGCGCGGTGGGCTGGGTCTGCTACGGTCCCACGCCCTGCACCGTGGGCACCTTCGACATCTACTGGCTGGGCGTCACGCCGGATCTTCAAGGCCGCGGGTTGGGAAAGGCCCTGGTCTCCCACGCCGAGACACTCATCGCCGAAAGCGGCGGGCGACTGGCCATCGTGGAAACTTCCGGCAGGAAGACCTACGATCCCACGCGGGGATTCTATTCCCGGATGGGTTACCGCCAGGCGGCCAACATCCCCAACTTCTATGCGCCCCAGGACGACAAAGTCGTCTACATCAAGCACCTCGGCCGGACCTGAGGCTCACCCCGCCACCATCGGCACCGGCGTCACTGACGCTGGTAGGTTCCCATCAACTCTCCGGCAGCCAGGATGTGGCCCTTCATGGCCGCCAACAGCGTGGGCTTGTCGGCGACATTGGCAGCAGTCAGCGTGACATCCAGGGCATAGACCCGAAAGTAATACCGATGCGCCTTGCCCGCGGGAGGCATCGGCCCCTGGTATCCGATGGTGCCGGAATCGTTCTTGCCCTCGGCCATGCCCGGTGGAGACTTCTTGGCCTTCGCCGATGACGCGCCCTCCTCCATGCCGCCGATCCCGGAGGGAATCTTCCCCAGCACCCAATGCACCCATGGCTGGGCGCGCGGGGCGTCGGGATCGTCGCAGATCAAGGCCAACTCCTTGGCGTCCTTGGGAACATCCTTCCACGATAGCGGCGGAGAGATGTCCTCGCCCTGGCCGGTGTATTTCCGTGGAATGGGTTTGCCTTGCTCAAAGGCCGTGCTGGTGACGCTAATGTTCATAGTGGGCGATCCTTGGTTATTGCCTGGATCATCAGGCAGTGCTGATGGGCAAGCCAACAAACAAACAACCGCCGCCGGCAAGACTCGGGCCCAAACACGGCGAGATGTCATTGCCTTGTTACTCACGGTTTCTCTCCATGCATGAAAAGTGACAACCCTATTCTAACCGTCGGTTCTTCCCCCGGCAGCGAAAAGCATCGCACGAACCCTCGCACGGCGGCGGCGGATTCGGTTCTTCGGGCGGCGGAATGAATTGACCCGCGCGGTGGAAAAGAACTACGATACCCATCGGCCATCGAGAGGACCATTTGCTTAGCATGACTCCGCAAGAGGCGATATCAGGCTTGTCGGGAACGGGCGCGTCGGTTGGGCGGCCGATTCGATTGCGCGGGGCCGTCTTGGCCGTGCCAAGCCTGCTGGTCCTGCTCTTGGCACGGCAGGTCGCCCCAAGGGCCGACGGGTTCGGTACGCACCAGGACCTGGGGCTGCCGGCCTGCTCCGTGCTGGCTGAGACCGGTTGGCCCTGCCCCACCTGCGGACTGACGACCTCTGTTTCGGCGATGGCCCACGGCCGCTTCGACCGCGCGCTGGCCGCCCACCCATTCGGACCGGTGGTCTTCGGCGCGATCCTCCTGCTGTCGGCAGCGGGAGGGACGGAATGGGTCACGGGCAGGGATATCCTCGGCCCGTTAAAACCGCGACTGTGGTGGGCCGTCGCCGCCGTAGCGGGCGTGGCCGCCGGTTGGATGGTCAAACTCGCCGTCGGCGTCCTCAATGGGGAGTTGCCCCTGCGATGAATGACCGCTGTCACAGCCTCTGTTTCCGATGTGCGCCTTGTGTCTCGGCGATTCTGCTGGCAGCCTGCTTTGTCGTTGTGCCCGCCGGCTGTCAGCCAACCGGTTATCTACTCTACCTGGTGGCTCCAGAAGGCCCCGGCGAAACCGTCGAGGCGGAGTTCACCGGTTTGGAAAACCACTCCGTCGCCGTGGTCGTCTACGCCGATCCAGGCGTGCAATACGAGTACCCATTCTGCCGGTTGACGGTCGCCACGGCCGCCGGAAGCGAGTTGCGCAACCGCATCAAGGGCATCCGCCTCATCGAACCGGTCAAGGTGATTAAGTACCAGGACCAGAACACTTATTGGGAATCGATGCCCAAGACGCAACTGGCCAAGGCCCTTGGCGCCGATTACGTCCTCTATGTCACCCTGGTTGAATACACCACCCGCGAACCGGGCAGCCTGGACCTGCTCCGCGGGCGGATCACCGCCCAATGCAGCATCTACCAGGCCGATCTGGCCGAACGCGACAGCGCCGTGTGGCGAGGCAAGGATATCGCCATCCTCTATCCGCCCAACGGACCGGCCGGCGGGTCCGTCGGACAGGACGACACCGCCATCCGCGTGCCCACCGAGCGACTCTTCGCCGAGGAACTGGCCAGGAAGTTCTACAAGCACAAGGCGGCCAAGAAGGAATCATGAAGCAACCGGCATTACGCATCTTATCCGCATGGCTTCCCATAGCATTGCTTGCGGCGGCGGTTTCGACGGAGTTGGCGGGTTGCGCCGCGGCGGCTTGGACTGCCGCCCAGTTCGCCCCGCCCACGAAGGTTTCGGCGCTCTATCGACTCCCCAAGGACTGCAAGGCCCTGGTCTTCGTCGACGACTACCTCAGCGAGGTCGGCTATGAACCGATAAAGGGCCTGCTGGCCGAAGGCGTCAACGAGCGGCTGGCCAAGGAACAACTGGTCGCCTCCACGGTTATCTATCGCAACCTGGCCGATCTGGCAGCCGCGCGCGGAACCTTCAATGACCTGGCTGTCAGCCAGGTCGGCGCGGAACTTGGCGCCGAGGTCGTCCTCTATGTGCACATCGATACGTTTTCCACCAAAGACCTGCCCGAAAGCCCCCTGTGGCACGGACAATTTCGCGTCACCGTCCGCGTAGTGGACGTCAAGACCGGAAGGCTTTGGCCGACTGATCGCCCCGATGGTTACGCGGTGGAACCCGTCGAGATGCCCTCCAGCGATAACCCCGCCGTCAACTACGAGGCCCAACTGGCGGAGGAAATGGCTTCGGCGATGGCCGAGCGAATCGTCAACCTCTTCCATGACCATTACGTCCCTGCCACCGAGGCGGCAAAGACCGAATAGCTCTCCATCTCAGATAANNCCCCCAAGCAAACAACGCTTGGGGTGTGGCACTACAAAAATTCCCCGTGACAACGTACCAAGGAGCTTGGTGCCCGTGGGTTGATTTGCGACGGGCAATTTCCGCTCTCGCGCTGCTCCGCTATGCCATCGTTGCCCGGCCGCCCGTCAGCAGGTTGATGGCCTCGGTCCGCGTGGCAAGGTTGCTCTTGAACAGGCCCCGCATCGCCGATGTCACCATCACCGAGCCGGGCTTGCGAACCCCGCGTATGGTCATGCAGGTATGCGTGGCCTCCAGGATGATCCCGGCGCCCTTGGCGTCCAGCTTGGCCATAATCAAGTCGGCAATCTGGCTGGTAAGCCGCTCCTGCACCTGGGGGCGCCTGGAACAAAGCTCCACCACCCGCGCCAACTTGCTGACCCCCACCACCTTGCCCTTGGGCAGATACGCAACGTGCGCCAGACCCATGAACGGAAGCAGGTGATGCTCGCACATGGAGTAGAAGGGGATGTCCTTGACCAGGACGATCTCGTCATAGCTCACTTCGTGGAAGACGTTGACGATGTCCTCTGCCTTCTGGTCGACGCCGGCGAGAATCTCGGCGTAAGCGGCCGCCACGCGGTCGGGCGTCTCGGCGACGGCGCCCTCGTTGGGGTCGCGTCCCATGCCTTCGAGGATGAGGCGCACGCCCATAGCGATCTTTTCGAGGTCAAGAGCCACGCGGGGCCCTCCTTCGGGTGCGGTGGTTATGGCAGGCGCGTTCAGCGCGACACTCGCGTCCGCCAGATCACGTCGGCCATCTCGCGCACGGCCTGGCGCATGCCCACGAAGACGGCGCGCGCGACGATGCAGTGGCCGATGTGGAGTTCGTGCGGCTCGAGCCGGGCGACGACGTCCACGACGTTCCTGTACGTGAGCCCGTGGCCCGCGTTCACCACCAGCCCGAGCTGGCGAGCACAGGCCGCGCCGCCGCAGAGCGTCGTCAGGCAGCGGGCGCGCTCCTCGGCGGTCGGGGCGTTGGCATAGGTGCCGGTGTGCATCTCCACGAAGGTGGCGCCCGTGCGCGCCGCAGCGCGGACCTGCGCCTCCTCGGGGTCGATGAACAGGCTCACGGGGATGCCGGCGTCCGCGAAGCGCCCCACGGCGGCGCGCAC
>PMBX01000181.1 GCA_003153915.1 Phycisphaerales bacterium | reverse complement strand
ACCAGCACGCCGCCGGGTTTGTGCAGGGCCTCATAGACGGTGACGGCGTGGCCGTATTTGGCCAACTCGCCCGCGGCGGTGAGGCCGCCCGGGCCGGAGCCGACGACGGCGACTTTCTTGCCGCTGGGCGGCGCGACGGCCAGGGATTCGAAGCTGCCGTGACTGCGCACCCAATCGCCGACATAACGTTCCAGATAGCCGATGGCGACCGGCAGGCCTTTGTGGCCGCGGATGCACTCGACTTCGCATTGGGTTTCCTGCGGGCAAACGCGGCCGGTCACGGCGGGCAAGGCGTTATCGTTCAGGAGGGATTTCGCCGCCTCACCGATGTTGCCGGCGGAAAGGAACTCGATGAAGCTCGGGATGTTGACCATCACGGGGCAGCCGGCGATGCATTTGGGGTCCTTGCATTGAAGGCAGCGTTCGGCTTCGAGCAGCGCTACTTTTTCCGCCAGGCCGAGGTTGACTTCTTCGAAGTTGGCGTTGCGGATCAGGGGATCCTGCTCCGACATTTTCTGGCGGTCGATCTGGAGCCGCTGTTTGGTGGTGAGAGAAGGCACGGTTACGCCAGGCCGACTTTGCAGGCGCCCTCCTGACATGCAGCCAGGGCCTGCTGTTCAAAAACGCGGTAGGTGCTGAGGCGATCCATCAGCAACTCGAAATCGACCTGGTGCCCATCAAATTCGGGGCCGTCCACACAGGCAAAGAGGGTCTGGCCGCCGACCGCCACGCGGCAGCCGCCGCACATGCCGGTGCCATCGACCATCACCGGGTTGAGCGAGACGATGGTGTGGACGCCAAGGGGGCGGGTGAGGTTCACCACCGCGCGCATCATGGGGACCGGGCCAACGGCATAGACGACATCGATGCCGCCCTGGGCCAGGGCGTCCTTGGCCGCATCGGTCACAAAGCCGTGCCGGCCATAGCTGCCGTCGTCGGTGCAGACGGTCACGTCGCCCAATTGCCGCAGCTCGTTTTCGAAGATGACCCACTCGCGCGAACGCCCGCCGATGATGCTCAGGACGGACACGCCACGGCGGTGGAGGCCCTGGGCGATCGGATGCACCACCGCGGTGCCCACGCCGCCACCGATGCACAAGGCGCGGCCGGTGGAGATCAGCTCGGTCGGTTTTCCCAGCGGTCCGGCAATGCCGGCAATGGTCTCGCCGGCCTTCAAGGCCACGAGCTCACGGGTGCTCTTGCCCACCGCCTGGATGACGAGGGTGATGGTGCCGCGGACCGGGTCGGCATCGGCGACGGTGAGCGGGATGCGTTCGGCGCCTTCGCAGCGCAGCACGATGACGAATTGTCCGGGCTGGCGGATCTGGGCGATGCGCGGGGCGACAACGTCAAGGCGATTGACGTTTGGGCTAAGGGGGGTATTGGAGATTACCGCGTGCATCGAGACGGGGGTGTCACCGCATAATTCATAAGCTAACTAAATAATGCGGATGAATTCCGGGTATGTCAATGGTCGAGTTGGGTTGACACAGGAAAGGAAGGGGGAAGGGAAATGCTGAAACGCTGAAATGCTGAAACGCTGAAAGCAGAGGCCCGGGGGCGGAGGGGTGAACCGCGGAATACGCTGAATACGCGCAAGAGGGAACCGCTGATAGACGCTGATGAACGCTGATTGAGAACCATGGATGGACACGGATTGGGAGAACGGAGAGAGGAGAGGGAAGAGAGGAGAGCGGGGCGGAGTAAGACTGCCAAATAGGAGCTGGGAAATTTACAGAAGGAAACGAAACAAGAGGAAATGCTGAAACGCTGAAAGCAGAGGACAGAGGGCGGAGGGCGGAGGACGGAGAGTGCCGGGGGCCTAACGTTCAATTTTCACGTTTGAGCGTAACGACCGTTTGTGGGAAAGGCAGTTCGATGCCCACTTGGGCGAACCGCCGGTGGATCTGTTCGAGTAAATCGCATTTCAACTGGCCGGCGGCGGCGGCATCCTGACACCAGGCGCTTAGGGTGAGAACGACACCCACGGGCCCCACTTGCGTCACGGGGCAGCCCAAGACTTGTTTGGCCAGGGGATGCTGCCGCGCCAGCTCGATGATAATGGCGCGCGCTTTATCCAGGTCGGATCCGAAGCTGATGGTGGTGGGAACAGTGCACATCATTCGCGGGTCATCACCGGTGAGGTTGACGGTGGTTTGGCTGGCCATGGCGCTGTTGGGCACGACCACGCGACGGTTGTCATCGGTTTTGAGAACGGTGTAGCCGAGGTTCAGGCTCTCGATCACGCCGGTCTCGAGCCCGGTGGGCGCGGTGACCTGAAGGCGGTCACCGACTTTAAACGGGCGGTAGAGCACCAAGGAGATGCCGGCGATGAGGTTGCCCAAGGTGTTCTGCGCCGCCAAACCGACAATGACCGAGATGACACTGACGCTGGCCAGCCAGGCGGTGCCCAACCCTGAGAGCGCGGGGACTACCTGGGCGTAACAGATGAACGCGAAGACGTAAACCCCCATCCGGACCAATTGCGCCAGGAAGTTGATCGTGGTCCGATCCACGTAGCCTTTGTCGCGGGCCAGCACGCGATGCACGGCCAGGCGCAACGCACGGCCAATGAACCAGGCGGCGGCGGCGAACACCACGGCATACACCAGCGCGCCCAAGGGTGTGCCGGGATCAGCGAATGCCCAGTTCCGCAACGGGTCGGCGAGCCTGTTCACGAGCGACAAGCCGACAGCCGAGGGCGGCCGGCATCAACTCTCAGAAGCGCGATGAAACATTCCACGGAAGTGGCCCTTCGTTTCACTGCCGCTGCCGGATTATGGGGCCACAGTGGCCTCATCTTTGCGCACCGGCGTCAGCTTGGCGCCGCAGATGGAGCAATAACCGGGTTTATCCTGAACCACCTGCGGGTGCGAGTGGCAGGTATAGAAAGTTGCTCCCGGCACCTGTGACTGCCGGACGAGGCTCTCGTCTTGCGCCCTCAACTCCTTCACGTAGTCCTTGATCATGGGCATGTTATTCTGCTCGTTGCTTGCAGCCATGGCGGCGTCTCCAGGGGTCGGCAGGACGGTCGGACGGATTAGGACGATCAACTCATTGCGATCCTGGTTGTCGGTATTGCTGCGGAACAGGAAGCCGAGGATGGGCACATCTTTCAGGAAGGGAACACCCGAGTTGCTCTTGGTACGAGAGGTCTCGATGAGGCCGCCGAGGATGATCGTGTCGCGATCGCGCACAGAGACCTTGGTGCTGGCGTTTTTCTGGCTGGTGATAGGAACCTCGCCGACGCCGGCAATGACGACGCTGCCGCTGACGCTTTCGATGTCCTGGACGATCTCCATGACGACCAGGCCGTCCTGGTTGATGAGCGGGGTAACGTCCAGGCTCACACCCACGGGCAGTTGCTGGATTGAGGAGTACCCGCCATACGAACCACCGCCATAGTAGCTGCCGGTGGGGTACGGATGAGTCTCGCCCACGAACAGGTGAGCGGGTTCGTTGTGGGAGGTCTGGATGCGCGGGCGTTGGAGGACTTTGGCTTTGCTGCGGGATTCCAAGGCGTTGACGGTGACGTCGAGATCGTTGCCCAGGATGGCAAAGTAACTGAAGCCATTTTGCAGCAAGTTGTTGGTGCCCGTGCCCGCGATGATGGTATTGCGATTCAGGACGTTGCCGTTGTTGATGATCCCGACTCCGCCGACGTCTCGGGACTGGTTTTCGATGTTATGTTGGACGTAGTTGAAACTGATGTTCTGGTTGTTATTCAGCGAGACCTGCATGATCACGGCCTCGATGAGCACTTGCGCGAGCACGACATCCAGCTTGCTGATCACCTCTTTGATCATCTTCATGTCCTCGCGAGTCGCGAAAACGAGTAACGAGTTACTGCGTTCATCGGAAATCATCTTGGTGCGGCCGATGACTTCGATGTCGCCAGAGGCCTTGGCGACCAGATTCTGGATGCGTGAGGCGAAGGAGCTCTGAGCTGCCCCGGCTGTGGCGCCGGGCTGCGCGCCGGTAGTGCCCATAGGCGAGCCGCCGAGGGGCGAGTTGGGATTATTGCCCATCAGGTTCCCGCGCAGGCCGCCTCCCAGGCCGCTGCTGCCGCGCGCGGGGGTGCGGCTGCTGCCAGGGGCCGTGCCGCCACCGGTACTTGTCCCGCCGCCACCGCCGCCGCTTAAGCTGTTCAAGGCGCTGGCGATTTCCGTGGCCTTGGCATATTTGATGGGGATGACCTCAGAGACATATTCGGCCGGGACGGAGACATCGATCTTCCGGATCATCTCCATCATGCGCTTGATGTGCTCCGTGAAATCGCGCAGCACCAGCACCTGGCTGCCATCGATCGACAGAAGTCCGCCGGCCATGCCGGCACTGGCATAGGGCTGGAGGACCGGCACCATGGCGCTGGGCAGGACATTGGTCAATTGCACGATCTGCGTGATGAACGGTCCCATGTCTCCCATTTGGTCAACTGAGTTTGTATTGAGGGCACCGCCCTGGGCGCCGGCAGCGGCGGTGGGGGCGACTTTGACGAACTTGTCGCCGAAATCAATCGTGGAGACGCCATTCATCCCCAGCACGGCCTCGAGGGCCTCGATGGCCTCGCGCTTGGTCAGATCGGTCATCGACTTGAGCGTGATCGGGGGATTGGGCAAAGCCTGCGCACGCAAGAGGGTCCGATTGCGAAAAAGGGCATAGGTCTCCAGGATAGAGTTCAAGTCCGCCTGACGGAAATCAATCATCCCGGGCGGGATCGTTTCTTCGAGGGAATTCGTGCTCGCCGCGGGGGCATTAGCCGCAACTTGATCCGGTCCGGGGCTGGGTAGAGCACCGGCTGGTGCTGGGGTGGTTGGCAACGCAGGCGCGGCTGGGGCGATGCCAACGCCGGGGGCAGCCGGGATGGCGGGAGCTACGGGCGGGGGCACGACTGCGCCCGCAACGGGCAGGCCGGGCAAAACCGGCACCACAACGGGTGGGTTGCTGGGGGTGGCAGAGAGAACGCCGACCGGTGGCGCCGAGGTTCCTGGAAGTGCAACGGGCGCGCCGGTCGAACTCGTCACGCCGGGGAGGTTGGCGGGCGCAGGAACGGCAACGGGCGCGTTGGGAGGCAGGGAGCCACGCCGAACCGGCAGCGCCGAGTCCGCGGTTGGCGGCACAATCGGCGCAGACGCGGGCGGAGGAGTTGTCGCGGAGGCTGAGGGTGCCGCGGGCGCGGAGGCAACGGCAGGCGCAGCGGCGGTGGCTGGCGAAGAGGACGCAGGCTCAGGTGGCAATGCCGCGAAGGGACTCGACGCGGCGGGCGGCGCGACGCTGCCCGTCGAGGCGGAAGCGCGCAGTGCTTGTTCCAGAATTGCGCGGTTCGAATCCGCACCGGAGCCTGGCAACGGCGCAAAGGGTGCAGTCGCAGGCGATTGCGCCCAGGCGCAGAGGCCGGCAAACGACAGGGCTAATAGAGCAGTTCTCATTGTCATTTGGACGTTGAAGTTGGAGTGGTAGAAAGGGGCGGTTGGTTCGGGACGGGCGCCGAACCCCGGGCGGCCGCAATGGGGGCAGCCGGGGTGCTGGAGGCGGTGGCCGCGGGTTTGGCGGTTGGTTTCTTCTGGTAGCTGGCTACCAGCCGGATTTGTGCATCGAGCGTTTGACGGGGGACATCAGGACGCACGACCAGCCCTCTCACTCGAATCTGCGAGCTATCAGAACCCAGATTATAAAGGAAATCGACTAACTGCTGGTCGCGAGCCCGCACCGTGATAGTGACATTCTTCTCAAGGAAAAACTGGTTCGTCGTGGTATCGATGCGCCCCAGAGTGATTGGCACACCACTAATGACGGCTTGGGCATTGACGGCGTTGGCGAACTGGAGCCCTTGTTCCTCCGGCTGCACGTTGCCGGCGGCCTTTTCATATTCGGCCAGCGCTCGGGCATAGCCGTTGGTTCGGGAGAATTCTTTGTAGTATTTGTCGAGCTCTTCTCTGGCCTTGTTGTATCGCACTTCGGCATCGGTGAGGTCGGAGCGGTGCGGCAACACGAAGAGCAGGTTGATGACGACGAAAAACAGGACACCGAAGCCGACGACCACCCGTTTCTCGAACGGGCGCAGACCATTCCAATATGACGCGCTCATTGCACCTCCGAACGTTGAAGTTCCAACAGCAGGTGCCAGGTTACGGCCGAGGAACCGGCACTGGGAGCGCTGATTTGGATGTTCTCGCCCCCGAGCGGACTAAACAGAAGCTGGCCATCCACGGCCGCCTTCTTCATGTCGCGTTCGAAATCGAGCAGGGCCTGGAACATGCCGGTTGGGGCGCTGCCGTTGAGGAGTAGTCTCCGGCCGTCGGTGAAACTGATGCTCTCGATCGTGACGTCCTGGGGCAGGCGTTCCGCGACCGCACTCCAACAATCCAAGCCGGCGTATTTGAGGTCTTGGCGATCTTTGAGGACTTTGTACTTGTCCCGGAGCTGGATGGAGTTGGTGTAGGCCTGGCCGAGGGAGGCGACTTCGTTCTCGACGCCGCTGGTGCGATAGCTGGCATACGCTACCCGGGCACCATAGACGGACACGATCACGAGATAGACCGCAAATGCGGCCATGAGCCCGCGCATCCAGAGGCGATCGACGAATTGTTGCTGATAGCGGGCCGTGAACTCCGGCGGCATCAGGTTAGCGCGCGGTTCAGTTTGGGCGGAGCGCCGGGCGGTCAGGGCCGCCAGGTCACGGTCGGCCAGCGGTGCGCTAAGCTTGAGAGGCTGCTCCAGGCCGGCGCGCAAGGCCGGCTCCCAATCCGCGGCGGCGGGACCGGCGACTAGGTGCCAATCGGGCGTTCCAGTGAACCATCCTTCCATTTCGCCAGCCCAGGCCATCTGGGTGAGCTGTTCCTTGAGTCCGGCGGCCTGGTCAGCCGTGGGCAAAGTCAGGAGGTCGAGGTTCTGCAGAACGCCCCCAGTCCACCAGGCGACCAAGGCGCTGTTGTTGCCGCCGATGGCCCCCGGGTAGATCCACGCGCCATCTTCGGGGGCGGTGTTGGCCTGTAACTGGTCGAGCACCGGCACCTCGAGGCGATCGGCGAGGAACCCCTGCCCTTCCAGTTTGCCCAGAAACGCCTCGACCGTCTCGCGCGAGGCGAGAGTCACGACCACGGTCTGGAGTTGGGCATCGACGTGCGGCAGGACCTGGACGCTCCAGGCGACCTGGGTGACCGGCATGGGCGACAACTTCTCCAGCTGCAACTCCACCATCGAGAGCGTTTCATCCAGGTTGCTCTTGGGGAGGTGGATGACTCTCAGGAAGACATTTTCCGGCGGCACCCAGGCGATGTTCAGTTTATGATAGAACAGGCTGCGCCAGTCCCGGGCAATCATGCCACGGGGCAAGGGCTGAGCCGGGAGGCAGGTGAGGTGTCGTCCTGGCACGAACCGCGAGCCCCGGACATCAAATTGCCAGAGCTGGCGGGCCTGGGGGCCGACCTCGAGGACGTTGCAGGCATGGATCGTGGCCTGGGAGCGCGCACGTTTTGCGGCAAGTTTGGAGGAGACGCCCGAGGCCTCGGCAGGCTTGGCTTTGGATTTGAGAGCGCGGAAGATCAGCAGCACGACCAGGAAGGCGACGATGGCGAGCACGACTGCGGGGCGAAAACTGGGGCTAGAGGGAAAGCGCTTGGCGCTGTCAATAATTCCGGACCAGGTATTGGTGGCGGCGGCCGGCTTTGCGGCGGCGGCGTTGGTGCGGCCGGCGGCATTGGTTCCGGTACTGGAAGGCACAACCGCCGGGCGATTGGTCTGTGGCCCGGGGCGCGCCGCAACGGCGTTGGTAGAGGCAGCGCCGCGCGCTGGAGGCTGCACGCCTGTTTTGGGCGCCGCGCCTCTGGGCAGGGGGGGCGGATTCGTGGCGGCGTCGAGTCCCGGCGCCAGCAGCAACAGACCTGCAAGCAAGAAGCTTGAGAGGCCGCGGTTCTTCTTCAATGCCGGTCCTCCACGAGAGAATCAAGATGTTCTTCGATTTGAGTCACGCGCAGGACTTCCTCGATTGTGGTCTGGCCATTTCGGACTTTGTTCCAGCCGTCCACCCGCAACGTGCGCATGCCAAAATCGATCGCTTTTTGCGCGATAGTGGAGGCAGGAGCGCGATTGAGGATCAGCGGCCGGATGCCTTCATTGAGAATGAGCAGTTCGTAAATGCCCATGCGCCCCTGGTAACCCAATTGCCGGCACGCCTCGCAACCGGTTCCATGCCAGAACTTGGCCGTGGGAATTTCGTCTTCAGGGAATCCGATGCGGCGGAGGTAGTTGGGCTCGACTTTCTGTTCCGATTTACAATGAGGACAAATGGTGCGAACCAGGCGTTGGGCCATCACGGATTCGACCGAGGAGGCGACCAGGAACGGCTCGATGCCCATGTCGATCAATCGCGTGAAAGCGCTAGGCGCATCATTGGTGTGCAGCGTGCTGAAGACCAAGTGCCCGGTGAGGGCAGCGCGGATGGCGATTTCCGCCGTCTCCAAGTCGCGAATTTCCCCGACCATGATGACGTTCGGGTCCTGGCGCAGAATATGGCGCAAGCCCATCGCGAAGGTCAGGCCAATTTCCGGCCGAACGGCGATCTGGTTGATGCCCTTCAACTCATATTCCACCGGCTCTTCAATCGTGAT
>PMBX01000102.1 GCA_003153915.1 Phycisphaerales bacterium | reverse complement strand
TTGTGCAGTTCGCGAATGCAGGCGGCGATATCGGCAATGCCCGTTCCGGGCATCACTTCTTCCAGGATGACGCTGATGGCCGGCGACTTCATCCGAATATCCTTGACGTGGGCGGCGACGATGCGGTCCCCGAAAAGCCTTATGCACCGCCGCATGATCTTCCCGCTGTTCCAGTATGCCCTGGGGCAGTTCAACAGGTTTACCAGGTCCAGGTGCACGCCGAATTGCTCGCGGTCCACCGCCTTGACCAGCTTGGCGATCATCTCCGGAGAGTCCACCACGTTGAATGGGAAGATCTCGTATGTGAAAAAGGTCCGTTTGGGCTTGACCTCGTCGATGAGGCCGCGGGCTATCTGCACGGCTTGGTCGAAGGCCGACGGCGAGAAGTTCATCGGCGAGTGGTTGTTGTCCTGGCCGTAGGTGCCGAGGATGTCCACCGCGCAGCAGGCGTTCAATTCCTCCGCTAGGGCCAGTGCCTCCGCCATGGACTTGCGATTGGCCGCTTGAGTCGGCGGGTCCGGGGCGAGGAGGTTTTCCCAGTAGCCTATTTCGGCGATTCGGACGTCTTCGGCTTCAAAGGCCGAGCGGATGGCACGGATACGATCTGTTTCGTGCAGTTTCACCGGGGGCGCATAGGCGGCCTTATAACCCTTGGCCTTGTGGGCCTTGGCCAAAACGACGGGGTCGGCAACCATGGTAGCGCCCGTGCTGGTCGCCTGTTTGCCGTCTAAATATATCGGACCGCCGAAAAGTATCATCCGATCCTTCTCCCTGTTGGCGCCTTGTTGGCCGGGTGCCACGCTAGCTTGGCCATGCCACCCGCCTTCAAGACGGCGGGCGGCGCCCGCCCTACACGGATTTATTTACACGGGTTTTTCGAACCATCCCAGGGGCTTGTGGGGGCATTCGATTTTCATCGAGCCGGTGGGTGCGGCCCAGCGGACGGCGTTGGCGAGCACCTTCCGCACGGCGGGGTCGTGGTAGATGGGGAAGGTTTCGTGCCCAGGGCGGAAGTAGAAAATCCTGCCCGCGCCGCGGCGGAACGTCAGGCCGCTGCGGAAGACCTCGCCACCGGCGAAGTTGGAGATAAAGATCGTCTCATCCGGCTGGGGGATGTCGAAGAACTCCCCGTACATTTCCGTATGCGGCAGGATGATGCAGTCGTCGATGCCCGCGGCGATCGGATGTGCGGGGCAGGTCACCCAGAGCACCTCGCGCGCCCCGTCCTCGCGCCAGCGCAGCGTGCAGCTTGTGCCCATCAGGCGGCGGAATATCTTAGCCAGATGCCCGCTGTGCAGCACGATCAGCCCCATGCCCTCCAGGGCGCGCTGGTGAACCTTGTCCACCACCGCATCCGCGACGTCATCGTGGGCCATGTGGCCCCACCACGTCAGGACGTCGGTGCCGCGCAGTACCTCATCGGACAGGCCGTGTTCCGGCTCATCCAGCGTGGCGGTGCGGGCGGCGATGTCCGGCTGGGCGTTCAGCGCCTCGGCGATGGCGCCGTGGATGCCCTTGGGGTAAACCTTCGCGACTACGGGGTTTTTCTTCTCATGCCGTCCCTCGTTCCATACGGTGACTTGGATTTTCGCTGCCATGTTTTTAGCTCCTTAGTTATTCCGAGCGCAATCCCTAGGGGACCCTTCCGGTCGAGTTGCGCGCCCTACATATTTTATTCCGCGCGAAACAGCGTGATCTGCCGGCCACTGACTACGATGCTTTCAATCTGATCCAGGCGAACATCCTTGAAGGCTTCTGCTTGCTGGTTGGAGGAGACGATCCAGAGTGGCCGGCCTTGCTGGAGCCATTGACTCCAGAGCCGCCGTCCTTCGTCCCCGCCGTGCAACCTCACAAGACAGGCTTCGATGTCCCCTGCAATCGGCAAGTCACGGCCGGCGTACCAGACCATCGCCGGGTCCATGCGTTCCAACGCAATTATCCTGTTGTCAGCAGGAATATCGTTGCGAATCCTTTGCCCCATGCGGGCATAGTTGTCCCACCTGTCAGTCCAGGGATTGTTCAATGTGAAATAGCCGCTCTCGGCCAGTATTACGGATAGAACCATCATCGCAAGGGCGGCCGCGGGCCTGGTACGAATAAGAGCCAGTGCAAGCCACACGGGCGCCAGGGCCAAGACGGCAATGACTAACAGGTGAATGATAAAGGGCCTTGTGTCATGTTTGACTACCAACAGGGCAACACCGGCCGCAACGGCCGTTACAAGGATTGCCACCGCGTATACCGCGACAATGCCTCTTGCCAAACGCAAGCTAAACAAGCGGTGAGTGAAGAATACATCTTCGGCGCAATAGCCCATGAGCAGGCACGCCGCCGGCAGGGCCGGAATGATGTATTGCTCGTGCTTGCCAACGGAAACGCTGAACAGCAGGACAAGCCCGAATATCCACAGGAGGAGGAATACAAGTGCATCGCGATCTTCCCGGAAACGTTTGATCAGGGGGATCGCAACAGCGCCTGGCAGGAAAACGGCCCATGGCAAGGACCATTTTGCCAGGGACCACAGATAATATCCGCTAAGTGGCGCTGCGGAACGCTCCAGCCAGCCGCCGGTACCCAAGGCCCGGTCAGTGGTCTGGGAGGTAAAGACCTGGCTTGCCTGCGGGAAGGTGTGGGCAATGTACATCATCCAGGGAACGAAGCAGGCCAGCATTAATACGACGCCCGGGATCGCCGTTGGGAGGACCGCGCCCCCCTGCCGCCATGCCTTGCTTGCGATAGCGTATATCGCCGCCGGTCCGCCAATTGTAATCCCGACGGTAATGACCATTCCCGCGCCCTCGGACAAATGGGCGATGCGCCACCATTGCAGAAACGGCATGATGCGAACCAACACGCAGGCTACAAATCCGCAGGCCGCAACGGCGAGATAGCGAATCAACACTCGCCTGGCCACGTTATCCTCGACGGAAGCGACTGACGCGCGCCAGCAGAGGTAAAGACCGATGGGCAAGAACAGGAAGATGGGAACCATCTGTTTGGCAAGGTTCGCCAGACCCAAAGCGCCCCATGCCGCCAGAAGAAGGAAATGCTTTTTTGGGGCCTGGGACTGCCTCAATGCCCAAAACACGCAGGCCATTGCCACGGACATCCAGAGCGTCATCTGCATATCCACCCGCGCGTTGCGGCCCCAGTCCACAAAGGCCAAGGATGTCCCCAACATCAGCGCCCCCAACAGTGCCGCTTGCGGGGAGAACATGCTTCGGCCCAGCGCCAGAACCACAACGGCAAGGGCAATGCTTGCCATCGCCGAAGGGAATCTGGCCGTGAATTCATTGGGCGGTACTCCAAGCTTCAACAGGCCCGCCACGCACCAATAGGCCAGCGGCGTCTTGACCAGGCGCGGCTCGCCGTTGAAGACGGGGATCAGCCAATGATTCAGAGGGGTATTGGGCGGGATGGGACTTTCCGCGATGGCTGGATTCAGCCAGGAATCACGATCCGCCATGTTACCGGCGGTGGAAGCGACAAAAGCTTCGTGGCCGTCCAGGGCGGTTGCCCCAAGCTGCCAGAGCATTACGACGGATGCGACCAGGACAACAATCGCATAATGCCATCTGGACGAAATCTTCTTATCGACGTTGTCGGTCAAGACTGCCGTCACGGACGGTTCTCCTTGTTGTCGGCTCCAACGGAACGATGGACGACTCGGCGGATGGCGTAGGTGCGAGCGGAAGTGGCCTCGAAATAGACCCGCATGAGCAGTTCGCCGATCAGGCCGGTGGACAAAAACAGCAGCCCGGTAATCACGGCAACGAAACCGACGGCCATCAGCGGGCCGTGCTTTACGAACAGGTCGAAGCTCGACCATTGCACAAGCTTGCGGATGAATCCATATCCGAGAATCAACCCGCCGGCGGCGATACTGGCCAGGGCCGGCTTGCCGAAAAAGTGCAACGGGCGCGTCAGGTAGGCCGTGATGAACCGCAGCGTCAGGATATCCAGCGCAACGCGAAACGTCCGTCCGATACCGTAGTTGCTCTTTCCGGCCTTGCGGCGGACGTTCTTTATCGGCACCTCGCAAACCTTCGCTCCCAGGCGGGCACAGACCGCCGGAACGAACCGGTGCATGTCGCCGTACAGGCGGACGCCCTGGAGGACTTCCCGCCGGTACGCCTTGAAGGTAGTACCGAAATCCCGCAACGGAACCCCAGACACCTTGGCCAGCAGCCAGTTGGCCACGCGGGACGGCAGCCGCCGGCTCAGGAATCCATCGCCGCGCCTCCGCCTCCAACCCGAAGCGATGTCGTAGCCTTCGTCGATCTTGGCCAGCAGCAACGGTATCTCATAGGGGTCGTGCTGAAGGTCGCCGTCCATGGCCACGAGGATTTCTCCGCGGGCGTGGTCGAAGCCCGCCTGGATCGCCGTGGTCTGGCCGAAATTCCGTCGCAGGTCGATAAACCAGACCTTCTCGTCCGACCCGGCGATCTCGGCCAAAATCTCTGCCGTGCCGTCCGAGCTCCCGTCGTTGACGAAGACCATCTCGTAAGGTTGGCCCAGGCCGTCCATCACGCGCCGGAGACGGTCGTAAAGTTCCCGGACCACGGACCCTTCGTTGTAGAAAGGCACAACGAGGCTGTAACGGGGTTGGCCCGATGCGGCGGCGGGGTTAGTTGCCTGGTGAATGCAGTTGTCCATAATGCACAAGCTCCAGTTTCCGCCGCGAAAACGCTTCCCGCACGGCGGGGCTGCACAGCGCGTCCAACTCCATCCGGCGGCTGCCAATCAGACGAGTCTCTCGCACGTCCAAGTCATGCACAAAGCCGGGATGAGTTATTATCTCGGTGATTCCCTCAGGGACAACCTCAGCCGCGTGAACAAGCCAGGCTTCACTGATAAGACCGGTGTGCGAGATGCCCCATGTTCCGCGAGCCGGGCACAATGTTCGCCCCGCATTAGAATTTATCGCGCACATAGCCCGCAACAACAGGGCGGTCCGCGCCTGTTTACGCGGCGGTCGCGGCCAGCCTGAACCGCCAAGCCTTTCACTTGGCCGGCGGATATACGGGATTCCATACTGATTCGCCAAACGCGCCACGCCGGCGAACAAAGGCCAAAAGGCATGAACATGGCGATGACTGTCCATGTGCGTCGCTCGAATGCCGTGGTCCAGCACCCAGCGAATCTGCGCCTCGAACTCCGCCAGGATAGTTTTGATGGATCGCGGACGGCAAATACACCGGGCGATCAGCGACGGTCCCGTGAAATTCATCGTACCCTGACCGTCCGTAAGGCTCAATGACCCCGGATTGATAGGCCGGCCCTGACAGGCGTTGAGATGGATGCCGACACCCAGCGATGGGATTGCCTTTGACAAGCCGGCAGCCCTCGCGGCGTCGGGCATGTTGGCCGCAAGCGTCGCCGATGTCACGATGCCGTCGCGATGGGCCGACAGGATGCCGTCCGTGACGCCCTGGGACCAGCCCAGGTCATCCGCGTTGACGATGATCCGCGGCGGCATCAGGTGTCTCCACCCCTCTGGCCATCCGAGCGATCTTTACGGCGGATGAAGTAGAGGTTTCTCATTTAAGTCAGCAAATTCAGGCCGTATTGCCACCTCCAAGCTCTGTTTTGCTTGGGGGTGATGGCCACCAACCCCAGATTACGCTTCGTTTAGTTTAGGGGTGGCACGCTTACCTTTATTTTTCTGTGACGGAGTTCTAGAGTTTCACGGCAGCGCACTTGGCGTCGGAGGCGAAACAGGCATCCAGGATTTGCTGCACCTCCGCACCGCGGGCGAAGTCCGGCTGGTCGTTTCTGCCTGTGCGGATGCTTTGGATGAAACGCTGGTATATCGAGGGCGTCTTGCCGCAATTGAGGGGCTTCCAGGTGTTGGTGTTGACATCCTTTCCGCGGCAGATTTCCAACTGGGTGTAGGACTTGTCCAGGTCGATTCGTATCGCGCCTCGGTCGCCGTGGATTCGCAACTGGAGGCAATTGGCGTATCCCGTCGCCCAGCGGCTGGTGTGGACAGTGCCCAGCGCGCCGTTGGCCATCTCCACGGTGATGGCGGCGGAGTCGTTTGCGTCCAGCACGTATTTGCCGATGCGATTGCCCTTGGCCTTTGGGAAGGTCTTTAATCGGCAGCAAACCGATGCCGCCTCGCCGATGGGGTAGGTGGCGAAGTCCAGGATGTGCACCCCGATATCGCCCAGTGTGCCCCTGCTGCCGTGGCGCGTGGACAGCCGCCAGAGGAGGCCGTCGTTGGTCCGCCAATCGCCCCAGGTGTTGGCGACCAGCCAGCTTTGCAGATACGAGGCGTCGAAATGGATCACACGCCCGATCTCGCCCCGGCGCACCAGTTCGGCGGCCTTATGAATCGCCGAGGAGTTGCGATATGAGAAATTGACCATGTTGATGACGCCCTTCCGCCGCGCCGCCTCGGCCATCTTGCGGGCGTCGCCGTAACAGGTGGCCAGGGGCTTTTCGCACAGGACGTGCTTTCCGGCGGCGATACACGCCATGCTCAGCGGGGCATGGGCCAGGTCGGTGGCCACGATGGATACCGCGTCGCAGTCCACCGTACCCAACAGGTCGCGGACATCGCTGAAGACCGCGTCGGCGGCGATCCCGTGTCGCTGGGCAAAGCTGCCGGCGCGGTTCTCGACAACGTCGCAGGCGGCAACCAGCTTGCAGCCGCGGATTTTCTTGAAGTTATCGGCATGGGCGTTGGCCATGCCGCCGGTTCCGATGATGGCGATTCGGATCATGGAGGCGTCCTTTCTTGCCGAGGGATTCTAACACGCTTGTCGCGGCGGAAAAACTCCCTTCTGGCGGAACGGCCGTTTTCGGCTACAATCCCGGAACCGCCAAGTCCGGGCGGGAGTAAGATCGTAATGGAGCCGCCATGAGCGGAGCCTTATTTCTGGAGACACGCGTGAAACGTTCGCCGCTGCCTGCACATGCCTTGTGGACGTGGTTCCTTCTGGTCGCTTGGGCGAGCTTGCCGACGGCCGCGCAAGGTTCGGCGGCTTCGCAGCCCGCTTCCGCACCGACTCGCTCGTCGCAATCCGCGCCGGCGACTCAAGCGGCGAACCTGCTTTCCGAGGGTATCGAGAAGGCCCTTGCCGGGCAGTTCGACCAGAGCCTGGCGTTGGTGCGCCAAGCGGCGAGGCGTGCGCCAACCGATCCTCGCTCAAAGACCGCCCAGGGGCTGCTGGAGGGCTATCTATCCGCCCAGGCCGCCGGAGAAAAGATGCGGGCGGAGGAACTGGCCGCAGCCGTCAAACGCGTCGGATGGTACTGGCTGGCCCAGGATCACCAGGATCAACGGACCGCCGAAGGCCCAAACCAGCCGCTGCGACAAAAGGTCCATCTGATCGCAAAGGCCGCCAACGGCGCTATCGCCGCCGACCTGGCCGAAAACGCCGACGCCAACGACCTGCCCAAGGTCAAATCCGATGCGTGCAAGGCCATCGATGCCACCCAGGCGGCGCTGAAGGATCTGCCCAAACTGCTGGCCCAGGACTCCGGGGAGTATTCCAAAGTTCTCCACCAGATAGTCGAGACGGTCGACGGGCGTCTGACGGCCTGCAAACGAACCTGGCCGCAAGTGGACTCCTCAAACTCCACGACTCGCTCGACAACGATTGAAAAACTAAAGTCCATGGAGGAAGAGCTTGTCAAGGACCTTGCCGACCTGTCGGCAATGACGGGGGAAAAACCCTGGCGAGAATCGCTATTGCAAGCCCGGTTGGCGAGCAAATATCTTGCTGTACCTTCCGACCGCCTGGGCGAGCAGGACTGGCTGGTCGCGATGATCCATCGGATCGAGCGGATCGGCCGACTGGCCAGCGAGAAAGCCGAATGGGATGACGCCCTGACCGCATACGTTGGACTGGAGGACCTTGACGAGGCCAACGAGACTTACCGGGACATGGTCAAACAGGCCCGCCGGCACGTGCGGGTCCTGAGGCTCTATGGGAAGGAACCCGCCAGTCAGCCCGCCGAGACCGACGCCAAGAGCGACCCGGAACCCACATGGCAGGAACTGGTCGAGGGCGCCGACGCGGACATGGTGGAAAAGGCCATCTCGCAATTGGACGGCCATTACGTCAAAGCGCCGGATTACCGAAAACTCGCGCAGAGCGCGCTACGGGCCATACAGACACTGGCGGAAACACCCCAGGCGGCCGGCAGTTTTCCCGCCCTGGCCGATCCGGCAAAGAAGGCGGCTTTCCTAAAGGAAATCGACGGCCTTCTCAAAGGTATCGACAAGACCGATCGTCCCGACCACCTCGATCTGGCCATGGCGCTCAACGGCGTACTGCGGGCCTCGGAGCGCACCGTCGCCCTGCCCACCGAAGTGCTGGCCGTGGAGTTCACCGACGGATTCCTGGAGGAGATGGACGAGTATAGTTCCATGATCTGGCCGCACGATGTTGACGACTTCGAGAAACAGACCATGGGGCACTTCTTCGGCGTGGGCATCCAGATCACCAAGGACCCCGGCGAGCCGCTGAAGGTGGTGACTCCCCT
>PMBX01000219.1 GCA_003153915.1 Phycisphaerales bacterium | reverse complement strand
CTTTTCATCTTTCAGTCGCCTTACTGTCCACTATCGGTCGTGATGTAGTACTTAGCCTTGGAGAGTGGGCTCCCCAGCTTCACACGGGGTTCCACGAGTCCCGTGCTACTCTGGAACGCCAACCACGACGGAGGGCTTACGGTTTCGCCTACGGGACTATCACCCTGTATCGTGAGCCTTTCCAGACTCTTCGGCTACCGTTGCCTTTGTAACTCCAGGATTGGCGCCCGCAACCCCGGGACCGAAGTCCCGGTTTGGGCTGATCCGCCTTCGCTCGCCGCTACTGACGGAGTCTCTTTTGATTTCTTTTCCTACAGGTACTGAGATGTTTCAGTTCCCTGCGTTCGCTCCGACGGCCTATGAATTCAGCCGTCGGTGACGCCATCTGCTTGCACAGTGGCGTCGGGTTGCCCCATTCGGAAATCCCAGGATCAAAGCTTGTTTGACAGCTCCCCTGGGCTTATCGCAGCCTGCCGCGTCCTTCATCGCCTCATCACGCCTAGACATCCACCATGCACCCTTAGTAGCTTGATCACATTCGTCGTTGGCCCGCACCGCGAGCACGACAAATCGCCAAGCCGCCATGAGGCGCTTCTCGGTGAACCTCTTAGCAATTGCTTTCCCTATGCGATTGTCAAAGAGCCGTTGCTGCCGCTTCCAATCAGTCCTAGCAACCGACCGGACAAAAACATCCTTCGCCGAAGGATTCCCTCTCCGAAGCGAAGGATCGGTATATTTACCGCTGCTCTCGATGCTCTGCAAGCATTTTACCGACAATTTGTCAAAAAATCTTTCAAAATCTTATCCCCACCCCGACGAACCAGAAAACCAGCGATCCGCCCACGCACAATTGCGGCCCGGACAAGGCATTGGGACCGTCGTTCCGGCGGCGCCCTCGCTGGAAATTATCGATTTTATCGCCCGATGATGGACATCAGGCCCCCTACCAACGCGATCCCCTCGGCTGCGTGGCCAAGAGGATGGAGACGACCGGGATCGAACCGGCAACCCCTAGCTTGCAAAGCTAGTGCTCTCCCAATTGAGCTACGTCCCCGTTGACGACGCCGACCACCGCGTGAAGGCCTCTAGGCGGTCATGGGGAGCCTGCTGTCGTCGGAGCCTGTTGATCCCGCCGGCGGCGGGCAGTCCTGCCAATGGGCCCGGTTGGAGTCGAACCAACGGCCTCGCCCTTATCAGGGGCGCGCTCTAGCCAACTGAGCTACGAGCCCTTTTGCGATGGCAACCGCCGCTGCCGTTGCCCCCCCACCGCGACAGCGACTGCCCCGCGCCGACGATCCGGAATTCTTATGGCTCTGTTGGACTTTTCAAACAGCCCGACGCCGCCCTGACAGGCGGTTGGTCACTAGGTCAAGCGAGCAGTGTATGCTACCTGCCCGCCGCCGGCCCGTCAATATCTTCCCTCGGATAGATGAGCGTCAAGTATTGCGTGTAAGTTTGATTTTTCGCCAACGGGCGGGTTGGCCGAAGACGGCTCGCTTGCCAGCCGGGACGTCGCGGTAGTAGCCACGGAAGAGACAATGAATTCCTCGGCGAGGTGAGGCTTTGTCAACCGCGATTAGACCCAAGGTAGCCTGACGGAGCCGCGCAACCCCTTCATTCGCAGTTACCGCCGTTGCCGCACGGCCCCGTTGGGATCGGCAAGGGCGGTGACATTGCTCGGAATCCCTTGGGGATTGAAGTTGCCATCCGTCAGATAATACCCCCGTTGCTCCATGCCGCTGTGTGCCACACCCAAGCGAAGCAACGCGGAGCTTGGGGGTGCGGTTCTTTTCACCCCCAAGTAAACGACACTTGGGGGTGGCACCAATCACTTGGCCGTGCCACCTGCCGCGGCTTCCGCGCCGTCCTTGCGGACTTCCAGCAACTGCCAGGAGATATTATAGTAAAAATCCCGTTTCAAGGCAGGATTGTTGTACGCGCCGTTTAGAATTTGCACGCGGCGGTATAATCCATTGGATACCGCCGTTGCCGCTATGGCGGTAAGGAATTCGCATGCCATCTAAGCTGAAAATAACCCGCCGGTTGGGGTCGCTGCTGCTGGATGGGCGCGATTGGAGCTTTACATTGGGGACCGCCGGCGGCCGGCTTGTCGCCAGCCGATGGGAAAACCGCCTGGGTGGCCGTTGTCTCGACCTGGGAGCCGGCTTGGAACTGGGCGTCGAGCTGGACACCGCGGATCGCCGGCTGTGGATCGAGGGTTGGCGCGGCCTGGCCAGCCAGGTCGAATCCTCTCCGCCCGCGCGCGAGGCGGGCTTTGGCCGGGGCTACTGGCGGGCGGAGTTTGACGACTCGGCGTGGTCCAACTTCATGATGCCCGGCATGATCGGCTATCGTAAGCCGCATGCATGGTGCTGGGCGCGGACCCACCTGTTCCTGCCCGATAGCTGCCGCGGGCGGAACCTGACGCTGGTGCTGGGCAGCCTGGGCCTCTTCGACTACCGCTACACGCGGGTGTTCATCAACGGACGGGCCGTCGCGGCAAGAAGGATCGTACCCCTCTGGAACGAACCGGGCAGGTTTGACATTGGCCCCGGTGCGGCGATTTATAAACACCTGCGGTTCGGACAGGACAATGTTATCGCGCTACAGCTTGGCGATTTGATCTGCCGGACGCGCAAGCTCGACGCCTTCGACCCGCGCCACGCCTACCACCTGCCCTGGCCATGGGTCCACCCCGGACAATACGAGCAGTACGTTGCCGTGGGAACGCCTTCCATACAGGCGAACCTGCGGATACAGGCGGTCCGAACAGTCCGCCGAGGCGGCAAGAAGATATTGGCGGTGACGCTGCACGACCGCCAGTGGGGCCTGGAGGCGCAGTTGGTCTACCATGCCGATGAACACGATCCGGTCCTGCACCGCTCGGTGAGGCTGACAAACACGGGAACCAAGCCCGCGCGGGTTATGGAAATCCGCCTGGGCCAATACCGAATCGATGCCCCCGTCAGCGAAGGTTACATGGGTTTTCCCGTGTACATCGACGGACAATTTTTCGCCAGCCTGGCGCACCCGGCAGGATGGGCCATCGGCCAGGCCGGCCAGGTTAGTCTGCGCCAGTACGCGGGCAAGCTACTGGAGGGCGGTCAGGACCTGAAATGCATGGAGTCGGTGCTGGGCGTGTCACCGCCGAAGGCGGCGGGGCAGGCGTTTGTCCGGCACGTGCAGCGGAGGATGCGCCGTACCGTCGGTGGGCATGACAGGCCACTGGCGATCTTCGAGGCCTTCGGCGGATGGGATCTGGAGCAGCCGGACCTGGCGCTGAGCGTGAACCTGCCCGAGTCGTTCTGCCTGGATATGGCGCGCCGCCTGGAGCGGTTCGGCCGCCAGACCCGACAACAGTTCGACGTGTTTAGCCTGGAGTTCTGGGCGGACCCGCACGGAGATCTGCGCCGGTTCCACCGTGCAAACTTCCCCCGCGGGTTTGCCCCGCTACGGTGGGCGATGAAGCGGGCCGGGGTGGCGCCTGGAATGTGGATCACCTCCAGCACGGGCGGTTGGAACATCGGCCGCAATCCCGTCGTCGCCGGCACGCGGGCGGAAAACCCCGCCTATCCGTCGCCGGTAGAGGCCGGCAGCCTGTGCGTGGCGACACAGCCCTTGCGGGGCCTGCTGGCCGACGGCCTGACGCACCAGATCACCCGCAACGGCGCGCGGCTTATCAAGATCGACGGACACCACTGCGTCTGCTACAACACCACCCACGATCATCTGCCGGGCCTGTACTCCACTCAGGCGATCCACGACGCGCACATCGAGATGCTGAAACGGCTGGACGCCACCTGCCCAGACGTTTTTCTTATGCTCTATTGGGGGCATAGTTCACCGTGGTGGCTGCTGCACGCCGACACGCTGTGCGAACCGGGCCTGCACATGGAGGGCGCCAGCCCGTCGCCCTGGCCGACACTGTACGCCCGCGACGGCGTGACCATCAGCCTCGACCAGGCACAGGAATACTGCCGCGACGTGCCCCCCCTGGGCAAGGATTCGTTGGGGATCTGGCTGTCGGAGTGGCATTGGAACAGCAACATCGGCTCACAACGATGGGCGCAGGGTATGGTTATGGACCTGTGTCGCGGCAGCCTGCTGCTTCAGCCGTGGACGGACCGCACCTGGCTAAACCCGCCTCAGCGACGCCAATTCGCCCGCCTGCTGGAACTGTTGCGCGGCAGGCCCGAGTGTTTCCGCAATTCGCGCCGCATCCTGGGCAGTGCCTGGCGACGTGAGCCTTATGGCTACTGCTGCACGGACGGGCATCGGGCATTCTTGGCCATCCACAACGCGACCTGGCGCGACGAACTGGTGCCGTTAACGCTGGATAGTTCCTGGGGCCTAAACAACGAGGTCGGATGTGAGCTGTACCTGCACTATCCCCGGCGAGCCTGTCTAAAGGCCAGCGCATCCCCGCCGAAACTGCTGCTTCGGCCTTTCGAGGTGGTACTGCTGGAGGCGGTGGCTCCGGGCAAGCGGCCCAGCGGATCGGGCCGGTTCCCGGTCGAGGCGATGCCTCATACAACTTGCCAACCCAGCTTTGAGGTGCCGCTGAGAATCGGCAAGGCATCCGCCGCAAGGCGGCCGCCCGCCGCAGTGAGTAATGCCTCGCCATCGGCCAGCCAGCCGCTTACGGCCCGGTGTCTGACGGGCCAACTACCGGCGATTTCCGGGGCGGGGACGCTGGCTGTTAGCGTGGAACTAGCCCGCGCCGGGCGAGTCTTTGCGGTAACGGCGGTGGATTGCCTGTGGGCAGAGGCGAAACTGGCTAGGCGCAAGAAGGAGATCGAGCCAGTTCTTACCGGCAAGTGCTATCCCGCGCCGTGGCAACTCTGGCGGATGAGCGTCGAGCCATCTCCCAAACCCGTCCCGTTTGAGATGGTCGTCTGGTCGGCCCTGCCGCGCGACGTGGAACTCTCGTTTTTAGCACACTTCGTGCCGATGGACCGTTAGGTACCGGTCGTCCGTGAGCCGTGCGGGGATGACCTTTTCGACTCGTACCGGGGATTCCAGCCTCTCAGGACTTGAATGCCGATGGGCAGAGCTTGTTGACCTTGCAGGCCGGGCAGTTGGGTTTGCGGGCCTGGCAGACCGCGCGGCCGTGGAAGACCATCACGTGATTGAACACCGTCCAGTCCTCGCGCGGGACGATGGGCATGAGGTCTTGTTCGATCTTGACGGGATCGTCGTGCCTCGTCAGACCCATTCGTCCCGACAGGCGAATAACGTGCGTATCGACGGCGATGCCCTCGTTCTTGCCGAAGGCGCTGCCAAGGACAATGTTGGCCGTCTTGCGCGCCACGCCCGGCAGCATCAACAGGGCCTCCATCGTGTCGGGAACTTTACCAGCGAAATCGCTGACGATTTTCCCAGCCGAGGCGCGGATGTTTTTTGCCTTGTTGCGATAAAAACCCGTGGAGCGGATTTCCTCCTCCAGCCTGGCCGGGGCGGCGGCGGCGAAATCGGCGGCGGTGCGATACTTGGCGAAGAGGTTCTTGGTGACGATGTTGACGCGGTCGTCGGTACACTGGGCGGCCAGGATCGTGGCGACCAGCAACTGAAGCGCGTCGGCGTGTTCCAAGCGCGTCCGAGCCTGGGGGTATTCCTTCTTGAGGATCGTCAGTATCTTCCCGCAGCGCCGCCGGAGTGCTTCCTTGGATTCCCTGGCCATCAGCGCCTCAGGTAATCGTTGATCTTCGCGGCTACTTCTCGGCCTGAATGCAAGGCCGTGACGACATAGGACGGTCCGCTGGCCAAGTCTCCGGCAACGAAGACGCCGTCACCCGCCCGGCGTGGGTCGGCGACGATGCGCCCCTTGGTGTCGGTGGATAGACCGAATTCTTCTGCCAGGGACGGATCGAGATTCGGCTCGTACCCCACCGCCAGCAGGGCCATGTCCACCGGGACACGGAAGGCGCTTTGCGGCTGCTCGCGCATGACCAGGCCCTTGGGAGACTTCATCCAGCGGACGCGAACGGCCTGGATTTCGCTGACCCCCCCGCCGTCGCCGCCAAAAACCTTGGTCGCCACGCACCACTGGCGGGAAACCTCCTCGCCAGGTCCGCTAGGTTCGTAATTGCCCTTCGGCGATTCGGGCATTATTTCGAACTGGTGGACCTTCTTGGCCCCCTGGAGCAGGGCCATCTGTACGCAATCCTCACCGGTCAACCCGCCGCCGATAACGGCGACGACCTTGCCCTTGGCGGACATCGCCGGCGAATCGCTGACGTAAAGGCCCTCGCCCCGGCCGTTATCCTGGCGCAGGTAGTCCAATGCAAAGTAGACGCCCTCTTGGCGGCGCCCGGGCACGTCCAGGTCGCGAGGCCGGCTGGCCCCGGTGGCCAGGCAGACAGCGTCGAATTCACGACGGATAGCTTGGGCGGAGATATCCTTGCCCACCCGCAGACCGGTCCGGAAGGTCACGCCCTCCGCGGTCAACTGATCGATGCGGCGGTCGATAAGGCCCTTTTCCATCCGGAAGGTCGGGATGCCATATCGCAGCAGGCCCCCGGGCTTGGTGTCGCGCTCAAAGACGGCCACCTCATGCCCGGCGCGGGCGAGTTCCTGCGCGGCGGCCAGTCCCGCCGGACCCGAACCGATGACGGCTACCTTCTTGCCGGTCTTCTTGACCGGTTTTTGCGGTTGGACCCACCCCTCGGCGAACGCCCGCTCGACGATCTGCCGTTCCAAGTCCCGAATCTGCACCGCGTAACCACCGAAGCTCTGCTTGCAGGCGTCCTGGCAGGGCGCCGGACAGATCGCCGAGGTGAACTCCGGGAAGTTATTGGTGGNNGAAGAAAGGACCGGCAGCAAGCGGTGATATTCTTCGGCCGGTGCGGCCAGGAACTGCCCTACCGCCTCCTGGTAATCGGCCAGGAATTGCCCGGCCTGGGCGTTCCATCCGGGCAGCTTCCGCAGGAATCGCATCCTCTTCAAAGCCGACATCACCCAGCCGGGCACGGCTAGTTCCGCGCGGAGTTTCCGCTTGCCCAGGGACACTTGGGCGGCGACGAGGTGACGATAGACAATCCGGTCGCCGTTGGCGGGATTGACGTTGTANNCGAAGCCTTCCTCGGCCGAGTCGTGGGCGTAGACGGCGGAGACGGTGTCTGCGTATCGCCGGGCGTAGTCGATCCCACCCCATCGCAGGCAGTCGTAAAGGCGGACGATGATGGCGGACTTGCACTCCTCCTCCAGCCCCACGGCTGCGTCGATGACTCCGGCAGCCAGCTCCCGGAGGGCCTCCGCCATCGCCTCCCCGCCCCGGAATCGCCGTTGGGTCCATCGGCAGCGTTGCTCCAACAGATGCCGCCAGCCGGCGCGGGTAGAAGGCCCGCTGAACAGGTCGCCGTGCATCACCAGTTTCCGGCCCATGTTGAATGCGTAGAGGTTCTTNNGCTTGCTGCCCAGGTACTTCTCGCAGATGCGTGAAATGTTGCGGGCGAGAAAGTCCTCGTTGCGCGTGTGGCTGCGGATGAACCGCTCCAGCTTCTGGGTGTCATAGTCGTCCTGGCCCATCAATCCACGGATGGTGGTGAACTTTCCGGTATTGACCACCGCAGCCGTGCGCTGGGGCGAAACCACCCGCGCCCGGCCTGACGGGTCCAGCGCCCGGGCGGCCTCTAGGATGTCCACGCCCAGGAGTAAATCAGCTTGGCCGTTGGGAACCAGCGCGGTGATGGGCTGTTTGTTGATATTGAAGACCACCTGGCTGAGGACCGTCCCGTTGCGAATAGCCAGGCCCTTTTTGTCCAGGAAGATAACGTCGTAGCCTTCCTTATGCCCGGCGCGAACGAGGATGCTGGTTGCCGTGCCTATGCCCTGGCTGCCCACGCCCACCAGACAGCATCTCCACAAGTCCCCGGCGGGCCGCTTGACCGGTTCTGGGATGTCGTCGAGGCCCAGTTCAGGCACTTTCGACCTGGGCGGGCGCTTACGTTTTATGGTCACCCGCTCGAAACTGGAGCAGGCCCCGATCCGCTGGCAGGCGCCGTCGTTGACACACCAAGTAACGTCCGTGTCCATCTTCGGGCCGTAATCGGTGACAACGTGGGCCAGACCCGGGCAACCGGTCATCTCCGCGCAGGCCAGACAGAAACGGCAGATGTCCTGGTTGATGTTCATGTGCTGCCATTGGGGCAGGTAGCCCAGTCGGCGGGCGATCCGCGATTCCGCACGGCGGCGCCGGCGGGTCCGCGTAATGCCGCATTCCTTCTCGGCCAGCACTACCTTCACCCCGTCGGCCAGGAACATCTGCTCCAGCAGCCGCGCGTAGTTCTTCCGCTTTTCCGGATCAGCGCGGACGACGATGACCTCCCCGCCGCCGGCGGCCATCCCGTTGACGATCTCCTCGATGTCCTGGACGGCCGTGTGATTGCCCACGATGTCGTAGTCCACCCCGGGGGTGGGCTGGTGCCCGGTCATCCCCGTGGTGGAATTGTCCAGAATGATAAAGGTGATGTCCTGGCCGAACTTGATGGCCTGGCTGATGGCCAGTTGACCGGAGTGGTAGAACGTCCCGTCCCCCATAAAGACGACTTCCTTGTTGGTAACGAACGGATCGGTGCCCGTGCCGGTCCCGCCGCCCAGGCCCATCCCGGAGTAATCGTGCATCAGGGGCGTGTTGGGCGGGAACATCAACATCGTGTAGCAGCCGGTGTCGCCATGGAAGATCAGGTCCATCGGCCCGCGCTTGTGGACGCGACGCATGTACGACTCGTCCATGAATCGCTTCTTGATCTCCAGGCAAAGGTCGGCTGAATCGCGGTGTGGGCAGCCGGGGCAAAAACTTGGGATCCTATTGGGCAGCGGACCGGGGTCCGCGCCCTCGGCGATGTACATTCCCTCGCTGTCGCCCACGGGGGGTTCTCCCGCCGGCGCCGCCAGCGAGACGCGCGAACCGTCCAGGACTTTCAACAGCGGGATAAGCAGGTCGGGAAGCATGGAAGGATGCAGCCCGCGGGTGGAGGGGATGCCGGCAAGGCCCCCGGGGAACTGCTTGCCCCAGACCTCCACGTCGCCCTTACCCCTTCCCAACTGGCGGTCCAGCAGGACCGCCTCGGCGATTTGCTCTTCCAGGAATCCGCGGCGCTCCTCCACCACCACGATGCGCTCGCATTGGGCGGAAAACTCGCGGATCATCTCGACGTCGGCGGGGTAGCTCATCCCGAATTTCAGGATCGGGTATTCCCCCAGCAGGCCCATCTCCCACAGCGCCTGGATCAGATATCCGTGGGCCATCCCGCTGGTGGCAAAACCCAAGGGCTTGCGAGTCGAGGAGGCGTAACTGATCCGGTTAATCCCCAGCTTCCGCGCGACGGCCGCCGCGGTGGCCAGTCGGGGTGTTAATTTTTCCTCCTGCCACCAGGTCCGCGGAGGCAGCAGCACGCGCTGGTCGAAATCGATGTTTGCTGTATCCAACGTGATCTTCTGGTTTGTACTGAATGTGGGGTATTGGTTGGGCTGGCACTGCACTGTTCCGCCACCGTCGGCCAGATTGGTCGTCAGGACGAAACCGGCGTACAACTCCGCCTGGCGGGATAACTGTAGCGACAGGTCGACGAAGTCCTTGACCTCCTGCGGGCAGGCCGGCTCGATGACGGGGATGAACAGGTGCTTGGAGATATACCGGCTGTCAGAGGGGACCTGAGTGGAATCCGACCAGGGATCATCGCCGTAGACGACGATCGCCCCGCCGTCGCGATGCGCCCCGGCGAGGTTACCCAAGGCCAGCGCGTCGGCGGCAACATGAACCCCCACCGACTTCATTGCGATGATGCCGCGACAACCGATGGTCTGCGAACCATTGAGCATCGCCGCGGCCAGGGCTTCGTTGTTGTTCATAACCGCCCGGATGCCCTTTTGCTGGAACAGGTCGCGCAGAAGCATCATGGCGTCAAAGAAGCCCGCCACCGGGCTGCCGGGATAACCGCCAAGCAGGTGGACGCCCCCTTGGGCCTCCAGGGCGCCCTTGAGCAATAGCTCGTTGCCCGTGAATATCTCCGGGCCGCTGGAGGTCAGAAATCTCGGGTCGACTTTCATTCCGCCAATTTTACGCCATTTTCCCGTAATGACTAAAAAAATTTCGCGCCTTGGCTCGTTTATGGGCAATCCCAAGGGGGGGCAGCAAAACGAGTAAGGACAGCCTTACGTCCGGGAAGCGAGGGTTTAGCCCTTGGTGTCCAGGGGCGAACGGCCCCAATGGAGCTTGTCGGTTAGTGTATCGAAAAACGGCCTGCCGGGGTGGGGAATCAGCCGCATCCCCTTTGCCGCACGGCGGATAGTAACCACGTCGCCCTCGTGCAGCGGGGTGCTGATTTGCCCGTCCACGATGACGGTGGAACCGGCGTTGATCCTCATGGCCGTGACGCGAATAACCTCGTCGCCACGGACAACGATGGGCCTCATGGACAGGCTATGGGGCGCAATGGGGGTAATGGCGACGGCCTCCAGCGTCGGTTCCATGATCGGCCCGCCGGCGGACATGTTGTATGCCGTCGAGCCTGTGGGAGTGGAGATAATCAATCCGTCACCAGGATAGCGGGCGATTTCCCCCCCGCCACGGGAGACACTCAGGTCGATCATGCGAAACGGCGCGCCGGCGGCAAAAGTCACGTCGTTGACGGCAGAGGAGCAAAACTCCCGCCGCCCGGAGCGTTCCAGGTTCGCTTCCAGCATCATCCGGTCAGTGGGGGGAACCTTCCCAGCCAGCACGTCGCCAAGGTGCTTCTTCATGTGCTCGACGTCGAATTCCGCAAGGAAGCCAAGCTTGCCCATGTTGACCCCCAGCAGCGGCACGTCCGAACCGGACAAGGCGCGGGCGGCAGCCAGCAACGTCCCGTCCCCGCCGAAGACCACGCACAAGTCCGCCGTTTTTGAGCGGGGCGGAACCTCCTGATGGACCGCCACCACGGCAAGAACCTCCGCGCGCTGCCCAAGCCAGCCGCACAGCGCCTCCACCTGCCCAGCCACGCCGGGCTTGGTCATGTTGGCGATCACCAGGATCTTCTTCTTTGCGGACATGCCCGTAATTTTACCCTGCCCAGACGGTCAAGGGAACGGGCAAGCATGAGGCGGACTTTTAGACTGTTAGG
>PMBX01000139.1 GCA_003153915.1 Phycisphaerales bacterium | reverse complement strand
AGGGCGTGGACAAAAAAAGCAAAATGCCTGGCGGGATGGGGTGTAAGAATAAGAAGGGCGGCTCGCACGTGACGCGCGGGGGGGACGCGCCAGGGATCATGCGGAACCGCCCATATATAGGCGATGCTTATTGTTCAGTTCCACGACCTGTACGCGATTATAACGACAAGGGATTCATCTATTCAATAGAACACCTTACTTTTTTTTCGGCTCGTCGGGTGCTGGTTTTCATGCGAATCCATACGTGTCGAGGCGGATTCGATTCCTCGGTGACTATCGCCCGACCGTTCGACCGAACGCCGACGACGTACGGGCATTCATCCATGCCTGTCGTCAGCCCACTGCCCGAATGCATCCGAGTTCCGTAGCGCCCCAAGCCTCTGATACGCAATAAGGAAGGCTGCCTGCGCGGCGTCCTGCGCGCCGTGCAGTTCGCCGAGTATCGCTCCGGCAACGGCCACCAATGCCCGCTCGTGCCGACGGACCAATTCAGCATAAGCTTCCGTCTCACCGGACAGAACGCGACGTACCAGGACCGCATCGTCTTCCATTCCCAATCTTCTCCGACGGGCCGTCTACTAATAAGAGCATTCCACCATCGCTGGTGTTGCAGGAAAAACCAGGATCGGCAAAATAATCGATCGCTGTTTTTACTATCTCCTTTCTACGCTCTCCTGCCCAAGTAAAAAGGCCGCCCTAAAGGCGGCCATTTTACTACGCCCGACAGGACTCGAACCTGNNAACCCTCGGTTCCGAAGACCGATGCTCTATCCAATTGAGCTACGGGCGCGGATGGCGGGAGGCATTGCCCCTCCGCCGGTTAGATTGTCCCTGGTTGGGGGCGTGGATGTCAAGGTGGCGGGCGGGTTCGTTGGCGGCCTCATTGGCTTTACACCGCCGCGCGCGGCGTTATACTGTGACGTTTACGCCGTCCCTGAAGGAGTAAGACAGACATGGCCCGGACAAAGAAGACCAAGAAACGTTACGTGCAGGTGGGTATCGGGGGCCGCAGCAACATGTACACGGAGGCGATCACCGATCGCTTCAAGGACATCTGCCAGTTGGTGGGCTTCTGCGACACCAACCAGGGGCGGATGGACCTGCGTAATCGCGAACTGGAGGCCAAGGGCGTCAAGCCCGTCAAGACCTATCGCGCCCACCAGTTCGACCAGATGATCGCCGAGTGCAAGCCCGATGTGGTCGTCGTGACCTCGATGGACGTCACCCACAGCGACTTCATATGCCGGGCGATGGAACTCGGTTGCGACGTCATCACCGAAAAGCCCATGACCACCGACGAGGTCCGCTGCCGTAAGATTCTTGAGACGGCCGCGCGGACCAAGCGACAGTGCGTCGTGACCTTCAACTACCGCTACGCCCCGCCGCGGACACAGCTTCGCGAGTTGATAAAGAGCGGCGTCATCGGCGAGGTATACAGTGTGGACTTCTGCTGGCTACTGGACACCCGCCACGGGGCGGACTATTTCCGCCGCTGGCACCGCCGCCGCGAGAATTCCGGCTCGCTGCTTGTGCACAAGTCCACGCACCACTTCGACCTTGTCAACTGGTGGCTGGACGACGTTCCCGACGAGGTCTTCTGCCACGCCTCGCGGCGGTTCTACACGCCGCAAACGGCCGCTCGGTTGGGTCTACAGGACCGGGCAGAACGCTGTCTGGTGTGTCCCTGCAAGGAACGATGCAAGTTCTTCGTGGATATCACCGCCAAACCGGGCCTTAAGGACTTGTACCTGGACAACGAGCAAGAAGACGGCTATTTCCGCGACCGCTGCGTCTTTTCTGACCAGATCAACATCTGGGACAACATGTCCGTCTCGGTCCGCTACAAGCGGGGCGCGATCCTCAGCTACCTGCTGCATTCCTATTCACCCTACGAGGGCTACAAGATCGCCTTCAACGGCAGCAAGGGTCGCCTGGAGCACGCTGCCTGCGAGAACACATACATGAGCGGCGACGGTACGGTTCCCGGGGAACTGGTCAAGAAGAAAGTCAGCATTACGCTGATCCCGGAATTCTCCATGCCTAAGGAGATTGAGGTTCGAACGGGTACTGGCGGGCACGGCGGCGGCGACCCGGTGCTGCTGGCCGACCTGTTCGACCCCAACGCCCCGCGCGACCCGCTGAAACGCAAGGCCTACCAGCGCGACGGCGCGTACTCGATCCTGGTGGGAGTGGCCGCCTACCACAGCATCGACACGGGACGAGCCATCTGCATCCCGTCGCTGCTGGGCGACGCCCCGCTGGAATAAAGCCAACCGTGACCGATCAGTCACTGCCGTAGGCCACGATCGCCGCCAGCAGGGCGACGGCGGCAGTCTCTACGCGGAGGGTGGTCCGGCCTAGTCTTGCGGGCAGGAACCCCGCTTTGCGCGCGGTGGCCAGTTCCGCATCGGTCAATCCGCCCTCGGGCCCCACCAGCAGGCGGATGGGCTGTCCGCCTCGCCATTGCGATATGACCGTCGCCAAGGACGCCGCCTCCGCCGCCGCGTGGCCGAGGATGCCAAGCCCGTCCTTGCTGAGGGCGAGAAATTCATGGAGCGGTTGGGGCGGGAGGATTTCCGGCAGCCAGTTCAGCCCGCACTGCTTGGCGGCTGCGAGGCAATGAGCCTGCCAGCGGCGGCGCTTGGAATCGCTGAGTTCTCCGCCGCCGGCGACGCTCCGCTGAAAGATCACGGGCGTCAGCGAGGCTGCCGACAGTTCGGTGGCCTTCTCCAGCAGCCAGTCAAGGCGCTTTCCCTTGGGGACGGCAAAACCCAGGTGGACGACCGGCGACGGGCGTGGCAGGTGGGAGCGGGCAGCAATCCCGACGGTTAATCTCCCACGGCCGGCCTCGATAACCTTTCCCGTCGTCAGGCCGCCTTGGCCGTCGAATAATTCCACCTCCGTCCCCACGCCCACGCGCAGCACGTCCATGGCGTGATGGGCCTCGTCGCCGGCCAAGTAAGCCGACGGCGTGGATAAGTCAGGGCAATAGAACCGCTGCGCTGGTCTTGGCATGGCGTCGGGTTTCCTCGAAATCGCCGCGAAGGGACTTTACCACCTTGTGGCCCGTACTGGAAAGCCCCCGCCCCTTGCCGATATACTCTACGGGCTGCGGGCGCGTAGCTCAGTTGGCTAGAGCACATCCCTTACAAGGATGGGGTCGCAGGTTCGAGCCCTGCCGCGCCCAGTTGGAGGCGGTGGCGCCAGGGCGTTTAGACCAGGTGCACGAAGTCACCGGCTGAGTATGACAAGCCCGGCTCGGTTTCTTTCAGCGTAATGGAGTTGAGGCTCCCGGCAGGGGCGAACAGGCCGCCGGTCCCGTCCCAATTGAGGATTTTTGCGTTCGTCGCCGCGGCGGCTGACAGGTTGCTGTCGGCGAAGAATCGCGGTTTGGGCTGCCCTGATGCGGTCTTGAAACCCTTGATGGTAAATGATCCGATCTTTCCCGTCGGTCCGCCGAGGGGATCATTCGGACCGGCATGTCGGCTTGAGGCAAGCAGATCCATCGTCACGCCCGCGCCGAAGTCGCTGCTATTGCTTGCGCCAAGGGTGATGTTCTGGATATCGCCGCCGGAGCGAATAATGGAGTGGTCGGCAGTACCGGTTACGGCGATCTTTCCCACAAGGCCCGACTGGATATCCCACATCGCGCCGGACAGCAGATCGCCGGCGATCTTGACCGAGCCGAGGACTGGTTTTCCCGCTGGTACGGCAGAGCCCGTCAGCGTCACATCCGCGCCGAAATGACCGCGCGATCCGGTCTTGGTGTTGGCCTTGGTGGCGATGGAGCCTACCCATCCTGCCGACAGGTCGCCCCCTAGCCAGTCGGACACGGCGATGGAATGTATCCCACCGGCGGTTGAGACCGTCAGGCCATTGATCCGCCCGGCCTTGAAGGATGACATCGACAGGCCTTTGGTGTCGACGCCTCCAAGCGAGATCGAACCGGACGAGATGTTACCAAGCGTGAGGCTGCCCAGGGTTCCGGCGAGGGACACATCTCCCCACAGTACCGCCGCGGAGGCTGAGATGCTCTTGAGCGATCCGGCGGCGACCGTGACGTCTCCCAGAGCGGTTTGGCCGTCTCCGGCGAGGGCTTTCTTGACCTTCATGGCCAATTGCGATTTTGCGGTGGTTCCTGAAAGCGCGATATCCGGCGCCTCGCCGCCAAGGCCGGCGTTAAAGACGATCCCCGTCCCCGGTCCACTCAAAGACAGGTTGACGGCATCGCCGTCGGCGTCCGTCCATTGCGCCTTCATCTTGCCACCGAAGAGATTTCCATCCAAAGACCATATATGCGTGCCTATGGAGTCCTGCACCGTCAGCGCCAACCTGGCGCCACCGCCGTAAAAGGCCGCGGAGACAATTTGGCCGTCATTTAAGGCCAGCAGGGGCGAGGCCACCCCGGTGGCCAGAGGGACAACCCAAAGTTCCAAGTCCCCGTTGGCCCCTGGGCGAGTGAACGCGATNNTCAGTCGCCTGGTCGGCGTAGGCGATGTTGCCGCCCGACAGCGAAAACAGCGGTGCCGACTGGCTGAAACCGTCTTGAAGGTGGTTGGTGAGCCGAGCCAGACCGGTTCCGTCGGCCTTGGCCGACCATATCTCGCTGCCTCCGCCGACGGCATACTGTCCGGCAAAGAGAATCTTATTGCCCTTGGAGTCCCAGGATTGTTCGGCCTGGTTCAGCGGTCCGCCCAGGAGCATGTGTGCCTGCGAGCCATTGGCGTTGACCAGCCAGATGTCCCAGTCTGTACCGTTGGCGCGGACGTAGGAGATGCGCCCGTCCGGCAGGAAGACGGGATGGAAGGCCCCGTATCCGCTGGTGACCCGGTGCTTGCCCGAGCCGTTGGCGCTCATCGCCCAGATGTCGGAGTCATCCGGTGTGGCGCTGCGCATCTGATAGTAGGCGATTCGCTGGCCATCGGCGCTGAAACCGCCCAGAGCCTCGCCGAAGGCAGTGTCCGTGACCAGGGTCATGTGGGAGTAGGGAACGGCCGTGACTTTTCCAGTGATCTGAAAATGGAAAGGATTTTCGTCGCCGTCGTTGGTGGAGAAGGTGATCTCCCCGCCGTGGACTCCGACGTTGGCGCTATCCATTCGCACCGNNCAAGGGTGGTGGTAAGTCCCTCAGTGACGACGAAGTCAGCCGGGACGCTCAAGCTTCCCAGTGTCAATGTCGCGTTGCCGGTGTTGCGGACGGTGAAAGTCCGGCTGGGACCGGTTCGGCCCATCATCACGCCACCCAAGTCCGTCCCGTCGGCAACACCGGGGGTGTTGTCGCCGTTGACGATGCCCACGCCGGAAAAATCCACATCAATCTCCGGGGCTGGTGGGGGCGTTACGATTCCGATGATCTGGAAATGATATGGATTCTCATCGGCGTCGTTGTTGGAAAAGCTAATATCACCGCTGTATGTACCCGCGGTGGAGGTGTCCAACTGCATGGTGAACGTGTCGGATCCCCCCGGGCCGATGCTGTCAGCCAGTCCCTCGGTTGCTAAGAATCCCGACGGGGCAAGCAACGCCCCCAGCGTCAGCGTGGCGCTGCCCGTGTTGTGTACGGTAAACGTGTGGCTTGGACCGGTCTGACCGGCCATGGCGCTGCCGAAATTGGTTCCGTACATCGGGCTGGGCGTGGTGTCGCCATCGGGGATAATCACACTGCCGTACTTGACAAGAACCTCCGGCATTGGCGCGACCACACCGATGATGCGGAAATTGAAGGGATTTGTTACGTCGTTGTTGATACTAAAGACGATATCTCCGGATCGGGTTCCAGGTGAATTGCTGCTCAGTTGGACTGTAAAGGCGTCCTCTTCGCCAGGAGCGAGATTTTGGACCAGGTTATCGGTCACCAGGAAGCCTGCCGGCACGACGATGCTCCCCAATGTAAGCGAAGCGGCGCCGATGTTTTGTACAGTGAAGGTGTGCGTGGGGCCGGGGCTGCCCTGCTGGATACCGCCAAAGTCCGTTCCGTCGGCCACAGTCGGTGTGATGTCGTCGTCGTCGATATTCACTCCACTATATTCGACAACGACTTCAGGATTAAAAATCCCGCCTCCTCCGCCCATGGTCGCAAGGAGAAGCCTGTCCTCAAGCGGTTCCATCCGCATGACTTTCGACGGCGGTCCCGACTTGTGATACGACATATCCACAACCTCGACTTTCCTGCGAATGCGATATGCGGATGCTAAGACAGAGGCAGATAGGGCACACACTTGAAGACTCGGTCTCCTCCGCAAGCCATTATAGCCGACATCGCAAAATGCGCATATAAATTTTGGGGTCAAACGCCCTTGGTTAGCCCCAGGCCGGTACGTTCTAGGTCATCGTGGTGTTACTTGTCCGAGCGACGTAGCCTGGGCGGCCATGGGTGCCGCCGGGGATTCCAAGAGGGCGTTAAAACCGCAGATCATGTCGCGAAGCTGGCTGAGCGACCAGGCGATGTAGGCGTCGCTGTGGGCGGAGCGTCCGCGGTATTCGCTCATCAGGCCCTGATGGGCGGCGGTGAGGAAGGCTTCCATTTCGTCCATGGGGATTGGTTTTGGATCGGCGCCCCATGCCGCCAGCTCCTCAAACGTCTTGCGATGTTTTGGCTTGGATTCATACTGTGCGGCGGTCATAAACGTCCCCGGCCCCATCGCCAATTGCAAGCCCTTCAGCGCCATGGCGATCGGCTCGTAATTGAGCTTGGGCGTCAGGCGCATGAACTTGAACTGCTGGATATATCGGCCCGCCCTGGAAGCACGCAGGGTGGCGGGCAGGTTCTCGGCCTCGTGGCTGTGACGCAGCGATACCTCCGAGAACAGTAAGGATGCCGAAGGCTCGCGGCGAATGATTTCGTCGCTGACAAGACGGTGGACGCGGACTCGACCGTCGGAATCACGAACCGAATCGCCGGCGATGGCGAAAAGGCACTTGAGTATCCCGATGGGTAGGATGCGATCCCCGCCGGGCTTTCGGCTGGGAATCTGTAGGGAGATGTGTACGCTGTGTGGGGCGATGTGGTAGAATCGCATCGCCTCTTGGAGAAGCTGGTTGAGCACCCACGGATCGTCGGTGACGGGCTTGGACAGGCCTGCCTCGATGGAGACGTTCCCCAGCGCCAACTCGAAGAAACCCCTCCGCGGGCGCAGCGAGAACTTCTCGTGATGGTCGTCGATGTGCCCGCCCAGCTTCCAGGTCAGCACGTCCAGCGCGAAGTCGGTAAAATACAGGAACCCGTCGTACTGGCTATCGTGAAAGACGCGTGCCTGCGGGTCGGCGATGACTCTGTGTCCGAGGTTGGAAAACTCCATCTCCGCCCCGAAAGGCACGTGCCCGCCTCCCCGATGGTCGCGGATGAAGTTGACCTGTTCCCGCCCGGCCGGGGCATTGTAGATCGCGTCGGCCGCGATAATCGCCGCCCGAACGAAATCCACGAGGTGATGGTCCTCGAACCGCATGGCCTTCAGTCGTTCCGCCAGCACCTTGTCCACGAAACCGCCGCCGGCGTTGAGCATCCGCATCGCCGCCAGGCAGCTTAGGGTCCGCTCGTAGAAGTCCTCCCCTGGTGACATGTGGTCCAACTCGTATCGGCAGTCCTGGTATATGCGGTCTTCGATCTCGTTAAACATCGTCTGGCGCATGACCATGGCCAGGTAGTTGGGGATGAAGGCCCGTGCCTGCGGATCGGCGACGATACGGGAAAAGTCGCGCAATGGCCGGTCGCGCAGCGAATGACGGATGGCGTAGTCACTGATACCTCCGGCCTCAAAATGCCGGCGGATCAGGTCGCGGATGGTCGATCCGTGCAATTGGCCCACCGCGCGGCGGTCCAGAGCTTCGGTGGTGTGGAGTTGTTCCCGCTGGGCCTCCTGCAAGGCCGCGTCGATCTTGTCCCTCAGCAGCACCTCCTGCTTGAAGGGATCGTGAAAGGGATACCCAAAGGCGTGTTTAAGTTGCTTGACGTTACCGACAAAGGCCACGGCCCGCTCGGTTCCCGATGCGGTCTGGACGGTGACGGTCCGGCGCGAATAGTTTCGCCCCTCGTAGTTCCGCAGGGCAGCCTTGCATTCTCCCGGCAGTGGACCAACCAGGTAGCCCCGGATGCGCCCCTGAGGGTCAGGCGTGGCGTACAGGTAGGTGTTGTCGGGGCTGATCTTCCTGTAGTGGTTCAGGATCGCGTCGCGCGCGTAAACGGACTCGTTCCCATCGGCGTCGGAGGCGACCGTCACCAGTCGCCTGCCAAGAACGGCGCGGAAGACCGAGGGATTCATCAGCGTGCCGTAAACGAACAGATTGAAAGGTTTCTGTCTGGGCATATTCCTATTGTCTTGCCGCGTCGGCGGCACGAAAGCCATTGTATCGCTTCTTCGCCGCGACGACAAAGCGGTACAATGTCGTATATGGACCGTCTCGACCGCAGCGCCCCCATGCCGGTCAAACACTGGTCGTTCGCCGGGCTGATGCTGACGTACTGGTGCAATGCCCGCTGCGCGTCGTGTTACCTTTGTTGCGGACCCCATCGCTTAGAGGAAATGTCCGTGGAAGAGGCGCTGGGTTACTGGGAGTCCCTGGCGACGGCCGAACCTATGGGCTGTCGTGTGCATCTGTCCGGTGGCGAACCGTTCGGCGATTGGGAACGCCTGGTGGAGCTTTGCCGGCGCGCTCAAGCCCAGGGCCTGGGACCACTGGAGAAGATCGAAACCAACGCCTTCTGGGCGACCGACGCGAACTTGGTTCATGCACGTCTGGAGGAACTGGACCGCTATGGGATGGGCAAGCTTGTCATCTCCACGGATCCGTACCACCAGGAATTCGTACCGATGGAGCACGTCCGACTGGCGGCCCGTGTCGCCGGCGAGGTGCTTGGTGAGCACCGCGTCCAGGTCCGCTGGCGAGATTGGCTGAAAGACGGCTTTGACACTGATCGGCTGTCCCCATCGCAGCGGGCCGAACTGTTTGCAAGTTATGCTGCCAGTGGACGGGACCGCTTCAACGGCAGGGCGGCGGTGGAGCTGACGAGGGGCCAGCAGCTCAAGGCTCCGATAGAGTTTGCCGATTATCCTTGCGCAGAACGGTTGTTGAGGTCGCGTCACGTGCACATCGACCCGCAAGGCCGCGTGATGCCGGGTACATGTTCGGGAATCGTGTTGGGCCACGCCTGTCGGGAACCGCTGGGCGATATCTGGCGACGATTGGCGGACGATTATGCCTCCAGACCACTGACCGGGACGCTGGCCTTGGTCGGTCCGGCCGGGCTGGCGAGACTGGCCGAGGCGACGGGATTTGTCCCCCAGTCCGGGTACGCCGGAAAGTGTCACCTTTGCTGGGACGTGAGAAGGTACCTGGTAGGTGTGTCAGGTTTTTCGGATGAGTTGGGACCGGCCTGGCTGTATCTGGACCACTAAGAACTGTACGGAGAAACTCGCCGCCGTCGGCGGGTGTATAAATACAGGGACGAAGGCGTTTTTTGCCTGGAGACCCGCCAGGGGTGCTGGCGGGGCGAAGATCGTCCCTTTGTCCTTGACGAGCCACGGTTGTCAACATATGGTCACGTAACCTTTCATGGGGCTTGGGCGCTGAAGGAGCGGCGGTGCCGGCCCACTTCCAAGGCGAAGGGAATGCCTGACAGGAAGCTCAACGACGCCTCGGTCGATTCGGAATTGGCGCGGCTGGTGGTGGACCAGAAGCTAGCCACTTCGCCGGAAATCCAACCGTGTCTGGAGATGCACGCGCGCCTCTCGGCCGAGGGAAGGCCTAAGCCGCTGGGCGATGTGCTGGTGGAAGCGGGGGTTCTCACCGGCGGACAACTCACCCGCCTGCGCAAGGCCCTGGATGAGACGCACGGCGCGCAACAGATTCCCGGATACCGCATCGAGAGCAAGCTGGGTTCCGGCGCCATGGCCCACGTATTCAAGGCACGGCAGTTGAGCCTGGACCGCGAGGTGGCCATCAAGATCCTCCCACGGCAACTGTCGGAGAACGCCGAATACGTTGAGCGGTTTTATAAGGAAGGCAAGGCCGCCGCGAAGCTCAACCACCCCAACATTGTCCAGGCCATCGATGTGGGCAAGGCCGGTGATTACCACTACTTCGTGATGGAGTACGTGGAAGGCCACACGCTCCATGATGAGCTGGAGTTGCACAAGCGATTCAGCGAGGCAGAAGCCCTTCGGATCGTCATCCAGATTGCCCGCGCCCTGGAACACGCCCACAAACAGGGGCTGATCCACCGCGACGTCAAGCCCAAGAACATAATGATGACCAAGGATGGAAGGGTTAAGCTGGCCGACATGGGCTTGGCGCGAGCGGCCACCGACGAAAAGGCCGCCCAAGCAGAAGCGGGAAGAGCCTTCGGAACGCCCTATTATATCAGTCCCGAGCAGATTCGCGGGGAAGTAGACATCGACTTCCGAGCTGACATTTATTCCCTGGGCGCCACGCTGTACCACCTTGTCACCGGAAGGGTGCCCTTTGACGGACCCACCCCCGCTGCAGTCATGCACAAGCACCTCAAGGAACCGCTGGTTCCCCCCGATCACATCAACACCTCCCTCTCTGCCGGAATCGGAGAAGTGGTGGAGGTGATGATGGCCAAGGACCGCGACGAACGCTATGCCTCCACCAGCGACCTACTGCTGGACCTGGAAGCCATCCAGGCCGGCGAGCCGCCGCTCCAGGCCCGCCGCCAGATCGACGCCAAGGTCCTCAAGGGCCTGGCCACCGAGGCCGAACCACCAGAGCCGCAGGAGACGGTGTCTCCCAAGCTCGAACGCAACGCTTTGGCGGCAATTGTAATCCTCGTGGCGGCGCTGGCCGTCAGCATCGTCGTCAACATCCTGTTCCTGGTGCTCCTGGCTCGCCAATAGCGCCGCTGGGAAGCCGCTTGACAGTATTACCGCATAGCACCTAGTATCCCTTGTGTTGCCCATGCACGAAGGAGCGACATCCATGAGCGATCGTACCGGTCGATTGAAGGTCTCCACGGAAGGCGCTGTAACGGTGGTGGAGTTGACCGACAAGAAGTTACTGGAGGAAGAGAGCATCTCCGGAATCGGCGAGCAGCTAAATGCCCTGGTCTCCGGTGTCGAACACCCGACGATCGTGGTGGATTTTTCCAGCGTCGGGCACATGTCCTCCAGCGCGCTGGGGATGCTGATCACGCTCCACAAGCGGATCCGGGAGAAGGACGGTCAACTGCGGCTCTGCGGCGTCCGGCCGAGCATCTATGAAGTTTTTGTCATCACGCGACTCAATGAGATATTTCGCATCTGTTCCACTCGCCAGGAGGCGATGGAAGGTCTGGGCTGACGGGGCGGGCTGTTGCGAATGGACAGGGCACGTTGGCAACGAAAATGGTGATACCTTCCGACCTTGCGGCGGCAGGCAAACTCCAGCGACAGGTGCTAGGGACTGTCACGAAGCTGGGTTACAGCCAGGGCTGCGCCTTTGCCATCCGCCTGGCGATGGAGGAGGCTCTCTGTAACGCGATCAAACACGGTAACGCCATGGACCCCCGCAAGGCCGTCGAGGTCGAGTGGGACATCGACCCGCGGCGCGCCGTGATCACAATCACGGATCAGGGAGGGGGCTTCGACCCTTCCGGATTGCCCGATCCCACCGCTGACGAGAATCTGGAGAAGCCCACCGGGCGCGGCGTGATGCTCATGCGGGCCTACATGGACGAGGTTCAGTTCAATCCGCGCGGAAACCGGGTCCGCATGGTCAAGATCAACCGTTGAACGGGCATGTCGGCGGGCATCGGCTGAGGGGTGAGGACTACTTCTGCCCCAGGCTTTGGACGGCGGTGATGGCCGTTATAAGCACGATGTCTTCCACGCTGCAACCGCGGGACAGGTCGTTGACGGGCTTGGCCAATCCTTGGAGCAGCGGGCCAAGCGCGGTGGCCTTTCCCAGCCGTTCGACAAGTTTATAGGCGATGTTGCCGCAATTGAGGTCCGGGAACACCAGGGTGTTGGCCTTTCCGGCGACCTCCGATCCCTTGGCCTTCCGCTCGGCGACGGAAGGCACCACGGCCGCATCCAGTTGAAGTTCCCCGTCGATCTTAAGATCCGGCCGGCGGGTCTTGGCTAGCTTCGTGGCGTCGATGACTTTTTGGACGGCGGGACTGTACGCCGATCCCTTCGTCGAGAAGCTCAACATGGCCACGCGAGGCTCGGTGTCCAGCAGGGAGCGGCAGGAATCAGCCGCCGCCAGGGCGATGTCGGCCAGTTGCTCCATCGTCGGCTCGGGAAGCACGCCTGTATCGGCGAAAATCAGCGAGCCTTCCACGCCGATGTCCGAAACGATGGTGTTCATGAGGCTACAGGAACTGACAGTCTTATTCCCCCGTACGGTCCCCACCCCGAACAGCGCGCTGCGGACCGTGTCTCGCGTGGGGCAGATGCTTCCGACGACCATGCCGTCGACGCGCCCTTGCCCGACCATCATTCCGCCGTAGTACACCGTGCGCAACAACAATTTGTCGGCGTCCTGGTGGCTAAGGTCCTTGTGGCGGCGGCGCTCGTGAAGAAGATCCACGTACTCCTGCCGTTTTGGATCGTCGAGGTGGCTGACGATCTCGATGCCCGCCAGGTCCACACCGGTCTGTTCCGCCAGGCGATGGATGTCGCGAGTATCTCCCAGCAGGACGATCCTCGCATATTTTTTATCCATGATGGCCCGGGCGGCCTGGATCACGCGCAGGTCGTCGGCTTCGGGCAGGACGATTCGCTTCTGGGCTTCTATGGCCCGCTGGGTGATGCGGTTGATGACGGAGTTCATGCCTTGCCTCGTTTAAACTTGTTGGTTATGATCGCGATACATATTACTGCTGGCCGATACTGTAGGAACATCCGATAACGATGTCGAGAGGTAAATGACCCGCGCGCAACAGCTTTGGATCGAGAACCTTGCCATCCAGGTCGCCACTGCGGCGGCACTGGTGGCGGTATATTTTCTGGCTGCCCCGGCGATGCGAGGCAGCGACCCGCGAGCGGCCGTGGTGTTCCTGCCATCCGGGCAATACGACCAGGCCGCGTTTTTCGTCGCGGTGGTGTTGGTGTTGGCGGCGGCATGTGCGCTAGTGACGCTGCCATCGCGCATGGAAGGGGCGCTGGCGGCGGTGTTGCTGGGAGCGGGGGGAATCAGCGCCCGCTCGCCGCAGTTCCGCACCCTGCTGTGGGCGCGAAGTGATGGGCCTGCCGGTTTGTACCTTGGACTCATGGCCGAGGTCGTTGTGCTGACGGGACTGCTGTTGACGGTCTATGGGGTGGTTGTGGGGGTCCGAAGGGTCGTGGGTATGGCTTGGCCCGGTTGGACGTGGAAGTCTCTACCGCTGGAACCGGCCGAGGATACCGCCTCGCCGTGCGCCAAGACCTCACCGGCCAAGGGACGATCCGATCTGCCTCGATCGTTTGGGGCGACGGGCCTGACGGTCGCTCTTGGGATGGTTGTGATGCTGGTACTGCTCCAGTCCGCCGATCGCGGACAAGCGCTCTTCTCGGTGCTGGCGGGATCCCTGCTGGGGTCGATGGCGGCCAATCGTTTCTCTCATCCAGAGCGAAGCCTCTTCATCTGGCTGGCGCCGATGGTGATGGGGATTCTATTCTACATGTTGGGCCTGGCCAGCTCCACGGGCGCGTCGGGTGGAAACTGGACGAACGCCCCGCTGTATGCCCAGGTGTTGCCTATCGATTGGTTGACGGCAGGTTGTGGCGGGGCGGCGCTGGGGTGCTGGTTCAGCCAACGTTCCGCCGAGGCAAGCCGGATCGACTGGTCGGCGACGGCTTAGTCGTAATGCAGTTTTGGTCGTCCCAGACGTTGGCGGAGGTCGGTCTGCGTGTCGATGAGGGTCGCCCGTACCCGGTTCACGAACTCTTGCGGGGACATCTGACTCGCTTGCTCCCGCGCAATCGGCGGGGCGTATTGGACGACGATGTTTCCGGGGTATGGGATCGCCTGGGTTCGAGGCCATACCTCGAAGGCTCCGTCAATGAGCACCGGAACGGTCCACTTAGCCGCCCGTTGGGCGAGCATCGCCACGCCAGGCAGGAACGGGCCGATCCGCCCGTCGGTGCTTCGCGTGCCCTCGGCGAAGACCACCACCTGTCCGTTATCGCGGATGCGCCGCAATGCCTCCTTCAACGCCGCCAGGTCCGCCGTCCCTCGACGGACTGGGAAGGCGTTGACCGAGCGGATAAGCTGCTTGAAGACGGGGAAGTGAAAAAGCGAGTCGCGGGCCATGTAATTCATAGGCCGGCGAAGTGCGAAACTCATCAGTATGGGGTCCAGGAAGCTTTGGTGGTTGGAAATGTAGAGTACCCCTCCGTCGGAAGGCTCATAATGGCGGTTGAAGACACGGACCTTACACCAGGCGCAAATCGTCACCTGGAGCATGCACCGTATGGAGCGATACCACAGGCTGGACGGCTGGACGTCCACGCCAGGATTCCAGTGGCGGAGCTTGGGGTTTGGATGGCTGGCGCGGGGTCTCACGGCCGTTCCTTGACGTGTCGGAGAAGTTCCGCCGCCACTTCGTCGGCCGTCAGATGGGACGTGTCGATCTTGATGGCGCCGGCGGGCTTGACCAGCGGGGCGACCGGGCGACTTTGATCGCGCCCATCGCGAAGGAGGATCGCCTCCAGCACCTGCCGGAACTCGGCCTCCTGGCCCGAGGCCAGCATCTCCTCGAAGCGGCGGCGGGCGCGGACCTCCGGCGATGCGTCCATGTAGAACTTCACATCCGCCTGGGGGAACACAACGGATCCCTGGTCCCGCCCCTCGGCCACGAAGTTGCCTAGAACGGAGCCGATCCGCCGCTGAAGGTCCACCAGCACCGCTCGAACCGGTCCAGAGCCGGCGACGTAATGGGCGTTGTCGGAGACCTCCGCGGAACGAATCTCACTCGTCACGTCAGCCCCATCCAGCAGCACCCGTGTTCCGTCGCGGCCCGGCAGCAATTCGATCTTCACCGCCGAAGCCAGGCGAGACAGGGCGGCGGTGTCTTCAAGGTCCACGCCCCTGCGCAGCGCCGCCAGCGTCACGGCGCGGTAGGTCGCCCCGGTGTCCAGGAAGGCGATGCCCAGAACTGCCGCCAGCTTTCTAGCTACGGTGCTCTTACCGCCCCCGGCAGGTCCGTCGATGGTTATAATCATGCCAGGAAAGTGTAATCGAAGCCCACGCTTGGTGATAGGCCCTCGCGCGGCTTGAACACAATACGCTGTCTCAGCCCCGGTCGAAGACGGGTTTATTCCTTCGTGGTGGTCCAGCCGAAACTGTGAAGGGTTTTGAGGTAATTGGCCCGTTCAAAAGCTGCCGGCTCGGGGCAATTCCGCAACGAGAGGATTCCCTTCATTTGCTCGAGCGACTCGTATTCCTTGGCCGCCATGATCTCCACAAGTCCCGCTCGGACCGTCCCCAGGTGCGAGATCCCTTGCTTTAGCAAGGCCGAGCACATCATCGTCACGTCTGCGCCCACCAGGATCATCTTGGCCACGTCCACAGCGGTGTGGATGCCACCGCTGCCCGCCAGGGAGGCGCTGACCTTCCCGTGCAGGATCGCGATCCATCGCAATGGTAGGCGCATCTCCAAAGAGGAACTCAGCGTTAGCGAGGGACGCACCTCAAGATTGTCCATATCGATATCCGGCTGGTAGAAGCGATTGAACAAAACGAGGGCATCCGCCCCGGCTGACGCCAGACGCGCCGCCATCGAGGCGGTGGCCGAGAAGAAGGGCGACAGCTTCATCGCCACGGGGATCGACACCGCCGACTTGACCGCCTGTAGCACCGCCAGATACGCCTCCTCCACGCGATGGCTGGCTACGGCGGGATTGGTGGGGATGAAATAGACGTTCAGTTCGATCGCGTCGGCGCCGGCCTGGGCGATCTTGCGGGCGTATGAAATCCACCCGCCGGAGGACACCCCATTGAGCGAGGCGATGACTGGAATGGCCACCGCACTCTTGGCGGCGGCGATGTGGTTGAGGTAGTCCTCTGGGCCTAGTTTGTAGTCCTGCTGATGTGGAAAATATGTGGTGGATTCCGCCCAACGATCGGCGCCGTGTTGAAGGTAGAAGTCCAGTTCCATCGCTTCATGTTGAATCTGCTCCTCGAACAGTGAGGCCAGCACGACGGCTGAGGCGCCGCTGTCTTCCATTTTCCTCAGCGAGTCCAGGTCCATGCTCATCGGACTGGCCGATACAACAAGGGGGTTGGCCAGTTTCATTCCCATGTAGGTTGTGGACAGGTCCATTGGAGGTTCCTTTCCGCCACGGGTGATCGGGTTATCGTGCAGGGTCAAGTCACCCGTACAACTATAGACATCGACTCGCATAAGGACCAGGACCGCCGCGATCTTGTTCGCCTTTGTCCGGGGCGGTAACATTGCCACGGTGCGGTCCAGCAGGGCCGGTCACCAGGAGATGACATGATCACCATCAGCGCGTTTGGCGACGAGATTGGTCCGGAGTTGAAGCTTCAGATGGAATTTTGTGACTCCCACGGCATCCGATGCATTGATATTCGTGGGATCGACGGGATCAATGTCTCAAAAATGACCGTCTCCCAAGCCCTCGCGTATCATCGTCAACTGGATGACCGGGGTTTCCGGGTTCCTTGCCTCGGCTCGCCACTGGGCAAGATCAGGCTGGACGAGGACTTCGACGCTCACCTGGACATGGCTAAACATTGCTGCGACATCGCTGAGGCGTTCGGAACCGACGCCATCCGGATGTTCAGCTTCTACGCCCCCCGAGGCCAGAATATCGCCGACCATCGTGGGGTGGTCATGGACCGCTTGGCCGCCATGGTCCACGTGGCGGAGGCTGGGGGCAAGGTGCTGTACCACGAGAACGAAAAAGGCATCTATGGCGATGTTCCAGATCGCATCAAGGACATCTTCGCCACGATACGATCTCCGCGCCTCAAGTTCCTCTACGACCCGGGTAACCTGACGGTGGAGGACGTGGCGCCTTACGAGGGGGGCTGGAAAAAGGGCCTGGATGCGATGACGGAGTTTTTCCACATCAAGGACAAGGTTCTCGGGGAGTACACGTTTGTCCCCGCGGGGGAGGGCCAGGGGCAGTTCCCGGAGATATTCCGCGACCTCCATGCGCGCAACTGGAGCGGCTACATGACGCTGGAACCGCACATGAAGGCCGCCGGTCAGTACGCCGGTTTCTCCGGGCCGCAAATGTTTTCCCGGGCCGTGGCGGGCCTGAAGCGACTTCTCGATCAGGCCGGCATACAATATCAGTGATGCTTGCGGGCATTGGGGCCTGCCGAGCGGATAGAGACGCATAAGCGAAGGGTTAGGCCGTGAACTGCCCAGAACGTCGCCAACATCGTCGCCTGCGACTGCGCCTGCCCGTGTCGTTGATTGGCGGGGAAGATACCTCTCCACCAGACTGTCAGTTGGTTACGGGTAATGTCTCGGCGGGGGGTATGTACCTGCACGTACCGCGAGGGCGTGTCCCCGCCGGGCAAACCGCGCTTTCCTTTGAGATACAAGTGCCCGCCGGCGTGGGGTATTCTGCCTCAGCCGGAAAGATCAAAGGCTACGGCAAAGTGGTGAGGACCGATCCGCTGGAGGGCCGGACCGTCGGGGTGGCTGTGGAGTTCACCAATCCCCTGGCGTTGGAATTTTAACGGTGCCCAGTGCCTGATAGGCATTGCGGAAGTCACGTCGCCTGATCGGAGCTTTTGGCCAGCATCTGTTGTAGCGGCCCGAATTGCTGCTCGAAGAGATAGCGGTAATAACCTCCCGCCGCCAGCAGATCGGCGTGCGGACCTTCCTCGACCAGCCGGCCTTCCTTGAGCACCAGGATTCGGTCGGCGCCGATGACCGTCGAGAGGCGGTGGGCAATGATGAGGGAAGTCCGCCCGACCATGAGTCGCTCCAGGGCATCGACGATGAGGTTCTCGCTTTCGCTGTCGAGATTGCTGGTGGCCTCGTCGAGGATGAGGATTCGCGGGGCTTGGAGGATCGTCCTGGCTAGGGAGATACGCTGCCGCTGTCCGCCCGATAGGGTCATTCCCCGTTCGCCAATCATCGTGTCGTAACCATCGGGCAGAGCCTCGATGAACTCGTGTGCGTTGGCAGCCTTGGCGGCGGCCACAATTTCATCCTCGCCGGCCTTTTTGCGCCCGTAGCGGATGTTTTCCCGCACCGAACCGGAAAACAGGATGGTGTCCTGAAGCACGATCCCGATGCTGCGTCGCAGCCGCCGCAGCGGGTAATCGCGGATGTCCACGCCGTCGATGCGGATCGCCCCATCGNNAGGGTGCTCTTGCCCGCCCCGGACTCCCCGACAATAGCGACCCGCTCACCCGGGCGGACGGTGAAACGCAGGTCGTTGAGCACAAGTGGGGCGTCTGTGGAGTAGCGGAACCGCACTTGGTCGAATTGCACCCCGCCCAGGCCCACCTGACGGTCCACAACGCCGGGACGTTGGAGAACCTCTGGAATGACGTCGAAAATCGCAAAGACCCGTTCGATGGCGGCCATGGAGGTCTGGTAGACGATATTGATCTCGCTGAACCTTCGGATGGGCGTATACAGTAGGGTCGTTACCCCGATGAACTGCATGAGCTTTCCGGGGGTCATGTCTCCGCCGAGGGTCTTGCCCGAGATCGTCCATCCGCCCGCGATGACCATCCACCCGCCGACGACCCAGACGGTCACGACGGCCAGGTCCATCAGAAAATGACTGGTTGCCTGGAGGATGTTGTCGAGCCTTCCTCGTCGTACGGAAAGATCGCGAAGCTCATCCGCCTGGGAGGCAAAGAGCCTTTCTTCTGCGGGTTCCTGGGCGAAACTTTGCACCACGGCGATTCCATTGAGACGTTCCACAGCCGTGCCACTGATGACGGCTGTCTGCTC
>PMBX01000187.1 GCA_003153915.1 Phycisphaerales bacterium | reverse complement strand
CACCGGCCAATTGGTGTCCTTCCGCTGTCAGGCGGCGTCGGATCAGGAGTTCATAGCACCCGATGACAGACAACCGGTCTTCGCCATTCAATATATCGACGCACACCGCCACGCCCGCTGGCTGGAGTCACACGGCGCCGGTTCGGTCCACGTAGCCGCCGACCAGCAGGGAACCCAAAGCCGCTTGACCATCACGTACCGTGGTATCGGCGGACTGGCTCTGGACCTGACCGCCAGCGTCACGGCTTGGAGCGATCAGCCTCTCAGCCGGTGGACCTTCTCCTTGCGCAACGACGCCGGACTGGAGATCGTGGATGTGCAATTTCCCTTCGTGGTGGCGCCCTATAAACTGGGCGGGGCGGATGGCGCCGAGACAGCCGTTCTTCCCAGCGGCTTCGGCAGCCTTATAAGGGAACCCTCCGCCGACAAACTGACGCCCGACTCGTTAAGCATCTGGCAGTTCTCCACCCCCAACGGCGGCTGTATGCACTATCCTGGGGGCGACTTCGCCCAGTTCCTGGCGTACTACAACGACCGGGCGGGCTTGTACGTTGCCTGCGAGGATACCGAAGGCGGCATCAAGCGTTTTCGCGTGTTACACCGCGATCCAGGCCTGCGGCTGGGCATTGCCCACATAGGGGACTGGCCGCGTACCGGTGTTCGGGAACTTGGCTATGACGTAGTGCTGGGCAGCTTCGTGGGCGACTGGTACGACGCAGCCGGAATGTATAGGGATTGGAGCCTTCGCCAGAAGTGGGCCACGCCCTTGCACAAGCGCCAGGACGTGCCCGCGTGGTTGCTGGATTCTCCGCCGCAGATAGTCATCCGGCCACAGGGCGTCGTCGATCTGGGACCGGTGGAGCCGATCGAACAATTCCTGCCTTATGAAAAGTGCATCCCCTTGTTGGAAAGGATTGCCCAACGTGTGGAAGCGCCGCTGGTGGCCATCATCATGGGCTGGGAACGCGGTGGTTCTTGGGTCTACCCAGATTGTTTCCCGCCGATAGGCGGGGAGGAATCATTGAAGGAATTCGCCCGCCTTTGTCGCGAACGCAATTGGCACGTCGGGTCGTTCTGCAACGGCACCCGATGGGTGGTTGGGCATTGTTGGAATCGCTATGACGGATGGGACTACTACCATCAACATGGCGGAGATGAGTCCATCTGCCGCCTGGCCGACGGCAGTGCCTGGAACGATGTTTGGGACTACAGTTGGCGGCCCAGCATGTGCAGTTGCTTAGGCTCGCCAAAGACCAGGCAGATCGCCGAGGACTTTGTACGAAGATTGATCGGCTGGGGACTGGAATCGATTCAGTTCTTCGACCAGAACTGCGGTGCGGCGACATTCCCCTGTTTCGCCACCGACCACGAACACCCGCCTGCCCCAGGCCGGTGGATGACGCGCAAGATGGAGGAAATGATAGAGGCATTTCGTCGCCTTGCGAGCCAGGCCGGTGAAAACCAGGCCATTAACTCCGTGGAGATGTGCACCAATGAGTATGACTTGCCCCTATTCCAGCAGTCCGACTCCAGACTTTGCCCTCCGGGATACACCGGGCCGTTCGGCCAGACGCATCCCATCTTCCAGTTCCTCTTCCACGAATGTATCGTGATGCACGGGGCGATGGGGCCGGCACCCGAGCCATATCANNCCCTATCACCTGCCCATCCGCAATGCCTACAACGGCGTCATGGGCGAAATTCCGGGCGGGGTCCTTACCGGCGATGGGACTCTGCTCAACAAGGACACATACAACTGGGCGCCATGGGAACCCACGGTCGGCAGCGATAACGACGCGTTGGAGATGATTCGCACCGTTACTGCCCTTCGCCGCGGGCCTGGGAGGGATTTCCTGGTCTTCGGCAGGATGCAGAAGCCCTGCCCGCTTGAGGATGTTAAGACGGTAAAGTGGGAACATGCCGGACGCCGGCACGCGATCCCCGCCGTCTTCTGCGGTTGCTGGACCGCTCCCGACGGCCGCTACGGTGTTGCATTGGCAAACTGGACCACCAAGCGGCAGCGCGTTACGGTCAACGATGGCAGGCTTGGTCCTTTGGCGCGCGTCTATCTTTCGGCCCGGAGACTATCCACCCGCCGCGTCGAACTGAGCGGGCAGAAGGTTACGATTCAGCTTGCCCCGCTATCCTGCGCGATGTTGGTCGCGGCGGATTCGGGCGATTAGGTGTCTCTGTCTGGACGCCCCGCGTGCCGCGTTGAGTCCTGGACGACTTTTTTCGTAGGGACGGAACCGATGCACGATCCGATAACCATCCATCCAGCCAACAGCCGCGTGTTCTTGTTCAGGAACCGGCCTCGGGTTTTCGTCTGCGCCACCGAGCATTACGGAGCGGTCTTGAATCGGCCATTCCGTTTCGAGCCTTACCTACGGGAGGCAGCGAGGTGTAGCCAGACCCTGACGCGACTATTCCTGCTCTTCCGCGAGCTACAGTCGCCTCGCAACCCTTATTCGACCTGCAAACCCGAGTCGGCCGATTATATCAGCCCGTTCGCCCGCACCGGACCCGGCCTTGCCTTGGACGGCGAGCCGAAGTTTGACCTCTCCAGGTGGAATGAGGAGTTCTTCGCGCGCCTGCACCACTTCATCGCAATGGCCGGCGAGCACGACGTCGCCGTCGAGGTCGTGCTGCTGAGCAACACCTACGGCGAGTCGGTCTGGGCGTTGAACCCGATGAATCCGGCCAACAACGTCAATGCCATGTCCCAGTTCGCCTGGCCGGAATACATGACGCTCAAGCAGGAGGCGGTCTGGCAATGGCAGAAGCGCTACATCGAGAAGGTCGTTGACGAGCTTAACGGTTACGACAACTTTGTCTACGAAGTGTGCAATGAGCCTATAGGCGGATATGCGCACCAGGGCGGGGCGATCACAAGGCAAGACGTGGATGCCTGGCAGACTCGCATAATGGAACTCATACGTTCCACCGAGGGCAAGCTAGGCCGGCGACACCTGATCGCCGGACAACAGGCCGGTTTCATCGATCCTTGGCAACAGCCGATGACCGAAAGTTTCAGGGACCTTGGATTTGACATCGTCAACAACCACCCGTTGCCCAACACGATCTACCGGGACAAGTCCTACGACCTGGGTCCATTCATGTCCAAGCGGCTGAACTTGCAACAGGTGCGGGATTTCTGCCTGGCCGCCGCGGGCGAACCGAAACCGCTGAACCTGGACGAGGACAACGTGGCGTCGCAGTACAAGGACGTCGAAGGCTGGACGATTCACCGCAAGCGGGCGTGGACCGCGCTCCTCTGCGGTTGCCACTACGACTACATAGACTTCTCCATCATCAACTACTGCGA
>PMBX01000015.1:3605-4789 GCA_003153915.1 Phycisphaerales bacterium | reverse complement strand
TCGGTCTTGCCCACGCCGGTTGGACCAAGGAACAGAAAACTGCCGATGGGCCTTCGCGGGTCGCCCAGGCCCGCGCGGCTGCGACGGACCGCCTCGGAGACCACGCGCAGCGCGTCGTCCTGGCCGATTACCCGCCGGCGAAGGCGGTCCTCCATGTGGAGCAGCTTTTCCCGGTCGGATTCCATCAGCTTGGCCACGGGGATATGGGTCCACTTGGCCACCACCTCGGCGATCTGTTCGGGCGTGACGTCTTCACCGGTCAGCCCGCCGGCGGCGGCGAGTTTTTTCATCTCATCTTCCTGGCGGGTCAATTCGGCCTGTAAATCCCTCAACTGGCCGTATTGAATCCGCGCGGCCTGCTCCAGGTCGCCGCTTCGTTGCGCCTGCTCCAGTTGGGTCCGCTTGGCGTCGATCTGCTCCTTGATGCCGCGAATCCGCTTGAGCGATTCCTGCTCCCTGGCCCAGCCGGCGTGCAGGCCGTCGTATTGTTCCTGCAAGTCGGCCAGTTGTTTTTCCAATGTTGCCAACCGTTCCTTGCTTGGCTGGTCGCTCTCCTTGCGCAGGGCCTCGCGCTCGATCTGAAGTTGCAAAATCCGCCGCCGCAATTCGTCCAGTTCCGCGGGCATGGAGTCGTTTTCGATCCGCAGGCGCGAGGCGGCCTCGTCCATCAGGTCGATGGCTTTATCGGGCAGGAAGCGGTCGGTGATGTAGCGTTGGCTCATGACGGCAGCGGCGACCAGGGCGGCGTCCTGAATCCGCACGCCGTGATGGGCCTCGTAGCGTTCCTTCAAGCCCCGCAGGATCGCGATGGTGTCCTCCACGCCGGGTTGTTCCACCAGTACCGGCTGGAACCGCCGTTCCAGGGCGGCATCCTTCTCGACGTGCTTGCGATACTCATCCAGCGTGGTTGCCCCGATGCACCGCAGCTCGCCCCGCGCCAAAGCCGGTTTGATGAGGTTGCCGGCAGAGATTGCGCCCTCAGCCGCTCCGGCGCCTACGACGGTGTGCAATTCGTCGATGAACAGGATGATCTTGCCTTCGCTGGCGATGACTTCCTTGAGCACGGCCTTGAGGCGGTCCTCGAATTCCCCGCGGAACTTGGCCCCGGCAAGCAGGGCGCCCATGTCCAGGGCGATGACGGTCTTGCCCGCCAGTCCCGCCGGCACGTCGCCGTTGACGATCCG
>PMBX01000015.1:0-3529 GCA_003153915.1 Phycisphaerales bacterium | reverse complement strand
ACGCGCTGGTTTCCGCGCAGGTCGCGCATGGCGGCGATGATCGCCGCGTGATCGGCCCCCAGCGCCGAAAGCACTTCCTTGGCCGGCGAGGCCTCATCCGCCATCGCCAGCAGCAGATGCTCCACGGAGGTGAACTCGTCCTTCAGGTCGGCGGCTTCCTTTTCGGCCCGGTTAAGCACGGCATTGAGCGCGCCGTCGATGCCCATGCCCGCCTGCTGGCTCTGCTTCGGCAGGCGCGAAAGCTCCGACGAAACGATCGAGGCGATCCGCCCGGCGGGTATTCCGATCCGCTCCAGCAGGGCGGGCGCCAAGCCGCCTTCCTGCTTCAAGAGAGCATCCAGCAGGTGCAGCGGGCCGATCTGCGCATGGCCGGAACTTGACGCAGCGGACTGCGCCGCCGCCAGCGCCTCCTGTGCCTTGACCGTCAGTTTGTCCAAACGCATCTTATCACCTCGTTGCGGCGGCCTGGACGCGCAGGGGCAACCTTGGACCGCCTACGAGGTAATCAGCAAGGGATGTGCCAAAATTAACACTTTGCCAGGAAAGAGCTTATGACTTAGCCTTCCTGACACGCTGACCCACCGACGCCGTAAGGTTGCCAATACGGCAGGTCGAAGGACCGGGACAAGCCCCCCTCACGCCCGCTAGCGTCCGCTGATGTCCTTTTGTGTCTGGCGGAAGGCCTGGTCCAGCTTTTGATAGTAGGACTCTGCTTGCGGCTTGAGCGTTTTGTAACTGCCCAGCGCTACCTGGCGGGACGTATAGGCGATATAGGCGAACGCCACGGCCATGATTAACATGACCAGCCAGGCCGTCAGTTTGGGATAGTCCGGGCGTCCCATTTCATTGGTTCCTTCGCTAGCACCGTTTCGATAAAGCGGCCCCAGCCCTGCTGTGATTCAAACATAGGATTCAGCCGCCGGGCCGGCCAGGCGAGTCCGCCGGGATTGGTTCGCCCGCCGGTTGCGGCATGGGCACGAGCATTGGGCAAACCCTTTAACTGGCCGGGGCGGGATTGTAGGATGGTCTACCCGCTGTCCCCGTGGTGCAACGTGGGGCAGGGGCTTGGGAGAGGCCATGAAGGTTTCACTGAACTGGTTGACCGATTACGTGGATGTGTCCGGCTCGGCCGCCGACCTTGCTTCGGTGCTGACGCGCGTCGGGCTGAAGGTCGAGGGCATCGAGCAGACGGCCACCGATATCGTCCTGGACCTGGAGGTCACCAACAACCGCCCCGACTGCCTGGGCCACCTGGGCGTTGCGCGCGAGGTGGCCGCCGCCACGGGCGCTGCGTTCCGCCCGCCGTCGCTGGGGTCGGTCAAAACCTCCGGCCGGGCCGGCGAGCTGACCAGCGTGGAGGTTCCCGCAAGCGACTTATGCCCGCGATACACCGCGCGGATCATCCGCGGGGTGAAGGTCGCACCAAGCCCCTCATGGATGGTCGAACGACTCGAGGCCGTGGGCCTGCGGAGCATCAACAACGTCGTGGACGTGACCAACTACGTGATGATGGAATACTCCCAGCCGCTGCACAGCTTCGATTTCCAAAAGCTCGCAGGCCGGCGCATCATCGTCCGCCGCGCCAAGGCCGGGGAGATGATCGTCAGCATAGACGGATCCCGCTGCCAGCTTGAGGACTGGATGCTTGTCATCGCCGACGCCGAAAAGGCCGTCGCGGTGGCGGGCATCATGGGCGGGCTGAACACCGAAGTGGCGGCGGAGACCACCGACGTCCTGCTGGAAGCCGCCGTCTTCGACCCGCTTTCCATCCGCCGCACCTCCCGCAAGCTGGCGTTGATGAGCGAGAGCAACTACCGTTTCGAGCGAGGCATCGACACGGCAGCGGTGGACGCCGCCTCCCTGCGGGCCTGCGAGTTGATCTGCCAACTCGGCGGCGGAACGCTCGCCGATGGCATCGTGGATGTCTGGGCCAAGCCTCCGACGCCCTCGGTTGTCGCCCTGCGCCCGCAGCGGTGCAATTCGCTTCTGGGGATAAACGTCCCCGCCGGCCGGCAGGTGGAACTGCTGGAGCGGCTGGGCCTGTCGCCGAAATTATCCGACGGCAAGATCGTCTGCACGATCCCCTCCTGGCGCGGAGACATCCGCCGCGAGGCCGACTTGATCGAGGAAGTCGCCCGCCTGGAAGGCTATGACAAGATACCCCTGGAATCCAAAGTCACCCACCGCCTTGCGGGCCGCTCGCAGCTTCAACAACTACGCGGGCAGGCGACGGCTGCTCTCAGTGCCGCCGGCTTCGATGAGACTATCTCGATTGTCTTCATCGACGCACAGGAGGCCCGCATCTTCGCCGGAGATCGTTTCACCTGCGCGGACCCAATCGTCCGCCGCGCCAACAACGCCCTGCGTCCCACGCTGCTGCCCAGCCTGCTGCGCGCCTGCAAGACCAACCAGGATGTCGGCGTGGCCGAGGTGAGCCTCTACGAGCTGGCGGCGGTGTTTCCGCCGGGCAATTCCGGGACGATCGGCAACGAGCACATGGAACTGGCGATGGTAACGACGCGCGAACTGGCCGACCTGCGCGGTGCGGCCGAAGCGGTGGCCGATTGCATCGCAGCCGGTCTGCGGCTGGAGGTTCGCCCGGCCAAGCCGATGGGCCTGGACCCCGGCGCGGCTGCGGAGGTACTTGCCGAGGGCGAGGTAATCGGAGTCATCGGCGCCGTCGCGCGCGAGGCGATGGAGTATTACGGCCTGTCGCGACCATTGGCCGCTGCGGCGATCCGCTTCGACGCGCTGGCCCGGCGAGCCTGCCCCGTCCGTGCCTACGAGGCTTTGGCGAAGTTCCCCGCCGTGCGACGCGACCTGTCGCTGATCGTCGCCGAGTCCGTCACCTGGCGGCAACTTGCCGAGGTCATCGAATCCGTTCCCCAGCCGCTTCGCGTCGGGGTCGAATATGTCACCACCTACCGCGGAAAGCCCGTTGCCCAGGGCGAAAAGAGCGTCACCGTAACGCTTGTTTACCGCTGGTCGGAGGGGACGCTCCGCGGCGAGCAGGTGGACGAGCAGGTCGCCGGGATCGTCGAAGCCGCGGAAAAAAAACTCACCGCGCGGCTCCGCGCGTAACCACCGGGCTGTTCGTGTGTAAGCAACTCCCTCCACTGCCACGGCGAACCTTTTAAGGATTGGGCCTTTTCCATCCGATAGAATGGGTGTATACTGAACGTCGCGAATTTGGCCTCTGCCGTGTTCGACGGCTGGCCCATGTGAAGAGAATCGATAACCTGTTATCGGGAAGCGTTGTCCTAGGCGCTGGGGCGTCTGGCAGCTACCCACTTACTGTAATGGGTTCTTCTTCCTGGGCCGCATCGGCACATATGGCGGAGGCTTTTTTTGCGCCCAGGGATTGCTTGAAGCCCCACGTACCGAACGGGGATAGTTTTAAACCCCTCGCACCGCGAGGGGATGGTTTTGAGGAATCCCCCGGCGGTGCCGGGGGCTTCAAGACATTCCCTTGACGATAACGTGTAAACCCCTCGCACCGCAAGGGGACGTTTTTGAAGCCCCGGGCATC
>PMBX01000176.1 GCA_003153915.1 Phycisphaerales bacterium | reverse complement strand
TTGTGCGTCTCGACCTTGAAGCACACCGCGTGCGTCTCGTCGAAGGCGATAACACCGGCATTGTCCTCGAAGACGCTGATGCACCAGGGCTTGGCCAGTTGTCGCGTCGCGGCAAACACGGTGGACTTCAGCAGGTTGCCGACCCGCTGAAGTTCCCTGCCCTCGGTGTCGGCCAGGCGAACATCGGATCGGAAGGTCTTGTGGCCGCAATGCTCCGACCAGGTCTGGGCGATGGTCTCCAGTTCCACGTCGCGCGGTTCCCGTCTGATGCGGCGGTAGTGGTCCTGAATGGCCTTCATCTCGACGAGGTTGAGGAACAGGTCACCCTGTTCAGACAGCTTCATCAGTCCCGCCTCGTCAAGGTCACGGATGGGAACTGCCGTGATGTGCAGTTCATAAGGCCGCGCGGGCGTCTCCGCAGGCGCGAAGGATTCAAAGTACACATCCTCAATCACCGGATTGGCCAACAGCCGCCGCGCGACCAGTTGGCACTGGCCGGCTGATAAGTCGCCGGCCAACTCGTAGCGCCTTGCTGTGACCACCCGGCCGATGGAGTAGCCCATGTCCCGAATCGCGTTTTCCGTCGAGGCGGCCACCGGGTCCATCACGCCCTCCTTGAGATGGACCTCCACCAGCAGAGCGGAAACTTGGGGGTTTGCCCCGCCATCGCAGAGGACATACTCCTCGATGATCGGATCGACCAGCAGGTCTTCGGCGATCCTGGCGGCTTCCTGCGCGGATAGATCCCCAATCAGGAAAAAGATGCGAACGAACCGCACGCCGGCGAGGCGGTCGATGCCAAGTTCCCTCACCTGGATCTGGACCGAGCTTCCGTGGGCATCGGTCACGCCTTCCTTGAGGCGAATTTCTATTCGATGCTTCATTGCCACTCCAAGGGCGGACGATACGCGAGACGGCATTGTAGCAATCACTGGGGTTGTGGGCAACAGCCCGTGTTAACTTGCGTATCAAGCAAGAGTTGCAGCGTAGGTTCGCTGATTTCACCAACGGCCGGCCGGGGCGAGACAGCCCGGGCGCAACAGGCCTTGATCTTTCTTGTTCAGCAGAATACTTGACAATCTTGACGCCTCCGTGATAGAATGAGGGACGGAAATTTGGAGGCGTGTGTAGGTGCCGTTTCGGAGTGTTCGGTAGGATGGAGGTTCTGCCCAGGCCGATTTAGCGGGAGGCCCCTTCGGCAGGCTTATCGCAGGACGCTCCAGGAGTTGTTGGTCGTACTAGGTTTTGACTCTCCGCGGCGGCACATGTTGATTATGGTCCAACAGCGATTCTCAAAGGAGGATGTAAGAATGAGTATGCAGGTTAGAGAGTCCGTATTCGCGCTGGTAGTCGTGGCGATTTTGACGGTACCCGCCGCGGCCCTGACAGTCGATTCATCCGGCAACATCACCGACTGGGGTGTGACCCCCTTCGGATCCACGCCGGCCTCGTGGGCGCCGGCCCCGTCGCCGTACGTGACGTACTGGGTGGAGCAGAATAACACCAGTCCGGTGAATTATCCCTGGAATATCGGTTACGTGCCCAGCCCCGGCGGGGCCACGGGAGAGGCCTTCGACATGGAGGCCTTCTATAGCCGGGTCGTACAGAACCGCCTTCAAGTACTGTTAATCTCCTCGGCGGCGCTCAGTACCTACTCGCCGTCCTGGCAGCACTCGTACGGCCTGGGGCATCTGTTCCTGGACGTGCCGGGCGGACAACAGACCGGCTATGACTTCGCCGTCGGCAGCTTGGACTGGAACGCCGGCGACGCCTCGCTGTACCGCATCAACGGAAGCGGGGATGTCCTGGATATTATTACCGGGTCCGGCGGGTATGGCGGGTATCCGAACATCGCGGCGCAGGTCAATCCGTGGCGAGTCGTCGAAAACGCCAACCGCCTCGTCGGTACTGCCGGCGAGGTCTCCATTGAGCAGCAAACGTTCAACTACGGGCAACGAATGGGGGCCAACGAGAACGGAACGTGGCTGTATGAGTGGGACATCCCGATGTCACTACTGGGCGGGGGCACGGGCCCACTCGGTCTGCACATTACGGTGGAGTGCGGCAACGATGTCATCAATAACGTCGCTGTGATGTCTGGGCCGCCCGTGCCCGAGCCGCTGACGATCGTCGGGGCCATGATGGGCCTGGGCGGGATCGGCGGATACATTCGCCGCCGCTTGGCGTAACGTTACGATAACCTTTTGATTTTAAGCCGCCGGTCGTCCGTGACGGGCCACCGGCGGTTTTCTATTGCGCCGCCGTGGACGTGAATGCCCCCCTTGGCGGAGATAATCCCCGGAGGCATGGCGCAGTCCATTTGGTTACGGGGCGTCGGTGGCGTTGGCTGGAGATATCTCGTCCCGTCCGGTGTTGGAGGGGTTTGTAGCGCGGATGGAGGTAATCCACGGCCATTTGTCCCACAGTTTGTACAGAGCAACGATAGAGACCTCCTCGTGCGGTGACGGCGGCGCCACGGCGGATTCCGGACCGACCAGCAGCCAGTCGGCCCGGTCGGCGGTCGTCTCGACGATCGCCCATCCTGAACCGACAATCTCGTGAAACGTCTTGGCCACAGCCAACGCCTTGCCCCAATGGCTCAGGCTAACCTGGAATCTGACCATCAGGCACCCGCCGTCGCGAAGTCGCCGCTGGTACTTACGCAGGGCGCGATCGTTGTAGAACCGCCATGCCTGGGGAGAGTCCGCCGGGACGGTACACATCAGGATAACGTCGAAGTTACGTCGCTGGATATCGGGGTTGGGCAAGTCGATGGCCGTTGCGATGGGATTTGGCGAGTCGAGGCGATCCTGTCGCCTCTGCGGTGAAAGGGTCATGGCAACACCCGCCGGGGCGGCCGGAATATCGCCGTCCGATCCCGACAGCACCCACCATCGCCCGCGGTGTTGGGGGGAAGCGGCGATTTCCTCCAAGGCTGCCGAGACGCCCCCACCGCGCCATGTGGGGTGGAATGGCAGGTATCCATCGAGGCGCCCCGAGCCGTCGGCATCGGGTCGGATAACGCTGCTGAGGTTTACTGCCGGGCTGATCGCCCCGATCCGCCGTGCCAGTTGAGTTAGTGGCGCCAGCAAGGTCGCGGCCATGGAACAACACAGGACCGCGCCGATGGCCGCCCAGGCGCGAACAGCTCGGCCGGAAGGATCCAGACGCATCCCGCGCAGCACTCCTGCGGCCAGCACTCCCAGTATCAGGACCGGGAACAGCCACCCTACCGCCTGGACCGCCAGCGCCAGAATATACAACACAATGCCCACCCCGGCCCCGCTGGCGGCATCGGCCAGGAAGATTCGCGGAGTCCCTCCGGCGGCGGCGAACAATCGTCGCTGTCGCGACAGGACGATCCCCAGTATCGCGGCCAGTGGAATCTGAGCCGCCGCCGCCAAGACCGCGCTGACCAACGCCAGGAAAGACTTTCCGCCCTCTTGTGCCCACAGGCAGGTCATCGCCATCGCCGATTGCATGACACACCCGCAGACCAGACCGATCACGCCGCCGACGGCGGAGATCGACGACGCCGCGCGAGACCGCTCGTCATAGCGGCCCATGAATACGGTCAGTACCGCCAGAGACATCGCCGCCCAGGCCGCCTGACCGGCCAATCCGGCCGACCAAATGTCGCAAAGGGAACGGAGCTGAACCAGCATCGCCACGGCAGAGGCGGCAAAACCGCCGATGGTCGTCGCTCTACGAGCCAGCAGACCCCAAGGCTCCGCCTCCGCTACAAAACGTCGAGGGTGCATCACCGGTCCGGCCCGCCATAGCAACATCGTTGCGGCCAAGACAAGCACGGCCGCCGCCGATGACAGTACGATCAGCAGATTCGCTCCTGCCCGCCAGGCCAACGCCAACGCCGCCGACGCCAGGCAGGCTCCCCAGGTCCAGTCCCACAAAGCAGAGGCGAATCCATCCCGGCCTCGATCATGTCGGATCAGCCCCGTCGCCAGCAACAGGACCGATAGTCCCAGGGCCAGCGGGAACGCCCCCAGGAACTGAAGCAGTCCCTTGGTTATCGTCCAACTCGACTCAGTCCACAGGAACCGGCGGGTCAGTTCCTCGCTGGCGTCGGACAGGACGGGCATCAACAGGATGCTCAGACCCGCCCCCAGTGCCGCCAGCGCGGCAGAGAGGCCCAACAGGCGAGCCAGCGCGCGACTTTCTCCGGCGGACTGATGAGATGGAGACGGCGGAGCGGACGGCAAGATGGCGGTCTGGCGGGCCTGGAGCCACTCCAGGAGGCGCTGCACGCCCCAAGCTGCCCGGCGCGGCAATCGCACAGCCAGGCTGATGGCGAACATCAGGGCCGCCAGGGCGGTCAGTGTGGTGGTTGCGGAGGAATCCAACGCCCAGCCCCATAGGATTGTCACGCAACCGGCGCACAACCCGGCGGAGGCCAGCAGACCGATCACCATCAGCCTTTCGGCGGGCAGAGGTTGGACGATGGCCAAGAGTTTTCTCACCGCTTTTCCCTTCGCTGGGGGGGGCGGGGCTTGCCTTCGATTTCCCCCCGCCGTATGCCCACCACCGTGGAACAGGCCGCCGGCAGGTGCTGACGGTGTCCGTGGTCGTCGCAGAGGATCAGTCCCTCCAGCGGGCTGATGTCCAGCACCCTTCCGGTAACCTGCCGGCCACCGGAGTCCACCACGATTCTCTGGTTTATCATCGCGCAGCGGTCCCGCCAGGCTGTGTGCAGGGCATCGAGGTCGGCGGCCTCCACCCGAGCGACCCATCCGTCGAGCCGCCGCAACAGGCCGCGAACGATTTCCGTGCGGTCGAGCGGTTCGCCCATGTGCTCGGCCAGGCATGTCGCAGGCGACTGTATGTCCGGGGAATCGGGGGCGGCGTTTGCATTGACGCCGATTCCTATCACCACGCAGCGGCCCTTGCGGGATCGCCTAAGTTCCACAAGCACGCCGGCGACTTTTCTGCCCTCCAGTAGGACATCATTGGGCCATTTCAGACGGCAGGGAATGTTCGTGGCGTCCTCGATTCCTTCCGCCACGGCCAGCCCTGCTGCTATGGTCAATGCCTCATGCCCAAGCGCCTCGGATGGATCGTTCAACAGCACGCTAAGCAGCACGTTGGCTCCTGGCGGGCTGATCCATCGTCGTCCCAGCCTGCCACGGCCCAGACGCTGCCATTCCGCCAGGACCGCCAATCCATCGGCGCCAGCTTGGCTGGCAGAGTCGAAGGCAACATCGTTGGTGGAATCCACCTGCGGGAAGCAGATGACGTTCCTGCCCACCCGTCGTGTATCAAGATCTCGCTCGATGAGCCGCGCGTCCATCGCCGTGGGCAGGACCAGGCAGGCGCCCGCGGGGGAGAACACCACGCGATGCCCGCGCTGAGCGACCAGCGGCCAAAGTTTTTCCAGTTTTCCCCTGCCACCCGCTGCCGAGGCGGCCTCGTCCAGGGAGACGGATTGTCCCAAGCGGTCATAGAGCAGCTCGATGAGGCGATTGACGCTGTCCATGACACAATATCCGATCTTATCAGCCGGTGATGGTGACGATGACCTGTCGCGTCCGCGGGCCGTCGAATTCACAGAAATAAACCGCCTGCCACGTGCCCAGGGTCATCCTGCCGGTATGGAGGGGGATGGTCGTGGAGCAGCCGAGAAGGGAGCTTTTTACGTGGGCGGCGCTGTTGCCCTCTGTGTGCTGGTAGAACTCCTTCCGCCAGGGGACAGCCTCGTCCAGTTGGGCCAGTATGTCATGGACCACGTCGGGATCTGCGTTCTCGTTGATTGTCAGTCCGGCGGTGGTGTGGGGCACGAAGACAGTGACGACGCCTTCCTGAACGCCCGATGCGGCGACGATGCGGCCAACCTGCGCGGTGATGTCGATAAACTCACCCCGGCGATGTGTGCGGACATCAAACGTTTCCGTGTGCATGGAGCGAAAATCTCCCAGCATGGGGCCAAGGCGACCGGCGCGATGTTACGCAAAGGGCGGGAAGATTGAAAGGGGCGTGGCTATCGTTGGATGTCCATGATCAGGACGGTGATATCGTCGGCCTGACGGGATTCGGCCGGGGCGGCGTCGAGTTGCTCGTTGAGACCCAGCAGGATTTCCTCCCTCCCTCGTCCGGCCCATGAGGCGAACAGATCGGCTGGTTCTCGAACATGGCGATCCTCGCATTGCAGCAGTGGCTCGACGCCGTCGCTGTAGAGCACCAGCCTGTCTCCGGGGTTTAGTTGTTGCTGTTGGGGCGGGAAGGTTTCATCGGGGAACACGCCCAGCAGCGTTCCCCGGCTTGGCAGCGTCTGGCAGGTTCCGTCGGGGCGGATCAGGACCGGTTCGGGGTGTCCGGCGCGGGCGAAGGTCAGAATCAGCGATGCGGTATCGATGACGGCATAGACGGCTGTGCAGAACGGGCTGCCGCTGAGTTGCTGATCGAAGATATCGGTGTTGAGTTCGCCCAGCGCCGATTCCGGCGTGACGATCTGGTAGGTGTTGCCGATGATTCGCTTGGTCTGAAAGGCTTTCTTGATGAACATCGTCAACAGCGCCGCGGGCAGGCCGTGGCCGACAGCATCGGCGACATAAAAACCCACATGGGTCTCGTCCAGGCGGGCCACATCGTAGATGTCGCCGCCGACCCATTCGGCGGGGCGGTACAACACGGCGAAACGCACCGCGCCGACTTCCGGCAGGCGTCGCGGCAGAAAATCTCGCTGCAATCGCGAGGCCAGTCGCAGCTCCTGATCGAGGGCCTCGGCCTTTTCGCTGGAGGGTTGGGTGGCCTGGCGGGCGGAGTCAAGCTCCGCTCGCAGTTGTCTGATGGCTGGTTGGAGCGATGCGGCGGCGGAGATAGTTGCTCTCAACTCTGCCGGCGATGCGTTGTCGTCGAGGCAGAGGAATTGGCCGTTGCGCCCCGATAGCTCCGCCGCCGCTTCGGACCCGGCAGTTACCAGGATAACCGCCACGGCGGAGGATCGCTGAAGGTCCTCAAGCACCGCAGCCAGGCAAACCGGATCGGCCAAGGGACCACTTGCGTGCAGGACCGCCACGCCACCGTCGCAAAAGTGCTGCTTCAGTGGCACCAATGGATCGCAGGGGGCAAGCTCCCACTGCTCGCCCGCAGCTTGGCGGAGGTTGGCCGGCGGCGTGCGGACCGCCAGCCAAGGCAGCTTGGACTTTGTCACTAGGGTCATTAGGCCCGCCGGTATCCGTGAGGCGTCAGACAACCCCATGGCTTATCGTCGCGGGCAAGGGCGGGCTTTATCTACCCGAGGGAACGTCGCGGGAGAATGTCACGGGATCGCCAACCTTGACCCCCGCTCGCGCCAGCGACCCGGCGGGGACTTCCAGGGCCCAGCGCGCTGGGACATCCGAGCTGTAAAGGACTTTACCGATGTGGTCAGACTCCTCCGGCATCGTGTGGGTCTTCACCACGCGCATGTCCTCGCCGATGAAGGCGACATCCAACGAGATGACACAGCCGCGCATGCAGAAGTCAAGCACCTCCGCGCGCGGGAAGATGAACAACATGCCTTCGTTGTCGGCTAGGTGATCCCGCCCGGACAGGCCCACAAACTGGCGATCCGGAGTCGTCGCCAGGTCCACGAACCAGGTCTTTCCATTGATCGTGACCCCGGGGGGCACCGGCCGGCGGTCCCTGCATCCCAGACCTGCCATGGTCGCTGCCGCACACGTAACCAACAGACAAGCCCACAAGTGGCGATTAGCTCGCATCAGGGTATCCTCCGACCGGCTGGACGGTGGCGGATCTCCGCGAGCATCCGTCCCACCAGTTCCAGGGGCAAGCCGACAATGTTGGAGAAGCTGCCCTCGATATTCTGGACGAATCGGTCTGCCGTCTCCTGGATGGCATACGCCCCGGCCTTTCCTGACCATTCGCCGGAGGCCAGATATGCCTCCAGTTCGTCAGGCGTGATCTTCCGCATGGTCACGAAGGTAACGTCGGAGGCGATGAGACGCTCGCCGTCGGGGGCGATGAGGGCCACGCCGGTGATGACTGCGTGGCGCGTGCCGGCCAGACTCGAAAGCATCCGCCGCGCGTCGTCGATGTCGGCGGGCTTACCGAGGATCCTTCCACCCAGGGCCACGATGGTATCGGCGCCAAGTACTAATGCATCGGGGCGAAGATCCCGGATCGTCTTGGCCTTGAAATACGCCAGGGCCTCGGCCTGTTGGGTGGGGGAAAGGCGGTTGGTCACCTCATCGGGTTCTGGAATGGTCGGGACGACCACCTCAAAAACCATGCCCGCCTCGCGCAGCAATTCCATGCGGCGGGGGGAGGCCGAGGCAAGTATCAATGGAGGTTGTTGTGGGTCTGCCATGTTCAATCCATTTTATCTACGGAAACACTAAATCGACATGCCCCTGGCAAAAGCGACCCATGTTTACCTAAGAACGCCGACGATTGCCAGTGAATTGCCACCAGGCCCAATAATATCGAGACGGTTACTCAAAATGAAGTATTTGGCCAAGGCCACAGCCTTGGGTGGGACTTAGTTGTGTTGACGCAATGAAACGTGTTGATATATAACAACGCCGCCTTTTTTCATAATTGCCTTCGATTCACAAGTCCTTTTTACAAAAAGGGCAACCATGTGAATTGTTGTGATGATAAATGGCAACATGTAGGAACAGGCCGGACACTTTTCCAAGTTTAAACTCGGGCGGCGAACTCTCGCAACGTCTTATTATACATAGTCTTGTAGAAGGATAACGAACGTATTTTTTATCACTGCTTAGTGGCACCGGCATTGCCTATAATTTGGATGGAAGCATCCCGATCCGGGTACAATCCGTTATTCGTAATTAGTGGGAGAAGCTGCCATGAATGAGGCGGCCATCAAGAAACGGCTGGACGAGCTTGACGAAACGATGATCCTGGCCCGGCCCAAGGGCACGCCGGAAGAGGCCAGTCCGTCACCCGTGACCAAGACTGCCCATTCGCTGGAAGAATCCCTGGATCACCTGCGTATGCAGGTGAAGTATCTGCTTTTTGATCTTGAAGCGACGCGGCGAGAGAACGGATACCTCCGCCGAATGCTGGAGACGCGCAACCGCCAGGAGCCTGGCGAAGACGAAGGCAATCCGCCCAAGTGGCAATAACGTCCCAGTAATGAACCTTGGAGACCCTCCCCTCAGCCGCTCCCGCGGATGAAAGGGAGAGTGGCGCAGTATACGGCATGGCCGATCAGCGGCTATGCCGTATCATTTCCTGTATCCACCCAGACTTAGGGGTTGGTCTCAAGAATGGTTCGCTCCATCGCCGATAGGGGTATGTGCTATCTGTAGGCCCAGTGGATCCGCGAAAGTCGATTAGTTGTGGCTTCCACCCGGAAGCTTTAGTCCGTAGCGTCCTGGTCCAAGATGCCGGATGAAATACCTAAAAAAAGGCTAACGGATCCCTTGACGTTAGGTCGATGTTAGGCTACCATGCCACCGTGGCCGCCGCGCGTCGGCGGCTGCCATGATGCGGCAGGATCAGTGAAGTGCAAAGGCGGCGAGACAATGACAAATTACCTGCCGTTGTGCCAGTTCGGTCCCGGCGGTCCCTATGTTCGCGCCTGGCCGATGTCGTCTGAGGCGATTTCAGGCCCCGCTGATTCGTCGGTGGAGATGGAGATTGTTCCATCCGATACTGCATTGCCGCTGGTGTGCATTGGACCTTTGCACCTATCGTCTTGGCCTGGAATACAAATCGCTCCCAATCGCCGGAGCGTATTGGCGACGTGGCGTTGGCAAAAGACCGCCCGGCCGCTTCCGTTCCCGGACCAGCGTGGCGAATCCATCGGCGCGGGGATGTCGAATACCGGCCGCCGATACAGGACTATCGACGCGATACTGAGGCATTTTGCCATTACCGAAAGGTTGTGGAGGCCGGCGACAAAGGAGAGCGAACATGGTCGAGCAGACGGTGACGCCGCGGCAACTGGAGGTTTTACGGTTGGTGCGGGATTATCGCACCCGTTACGGTTATTCCCCGACGATGCAGGAACTCGGCGACCAATTGCACCTTACCAAGGTCACCGTTTTCGAACACGTCGCAGCATTGGAAAGAAAAGGCCTGCTGATCCGCGGGGCCAGGCACAAGGCCCGCTCTTTGCGACTGTCGCCTGAGTTCCGCTTCGAGGACGAGCGCCCCACTCGCCTGCCGCTAGCGGGGCGGGTGGCTGCGGGAAAGCCCATTGAGGCCGTCGAGGATCGTCAGGTCATCGACCTGGAGGAACTACTGGCGGCGCCGGGGGAGACTTTCGCCCTACAAGTGGCCGGCCAAAGCATGATCGACGAGCAGATCCGCGACGGTGACTACGTCATTTGTCGCCGCGGCGGAGAACCGCGCAACGGCGACACCGTGGTGGCCCTGCTGGAAGACGGCCTGGCGACACTGAAGAAATTCTACCGCGAGCGCGGCAGAATCCGTCTTCAGCCGGCCAACCCCGACTTCAAACCCATCTACGCCCGCGACGTCAACGTCCAGGGTATCGTCGTGGGCGTTGTCCGAAAACTTTAGGGCCGCCTTCCAGAAACCATCCGCTTCACAAGGGCCGACCGGCTCTGACGGTGTTGTTCGGTCTTGCAACGTCCTATTGGGAGATTCCGCCCTCGGCGACCTCGATGGCCCGCAGCAGTGCCTTGGCCTTGTTGATGGTCTCCTGGTATTCCTCGGCGGGCACTGAGTCGGCGACGATTCCCCCGCCGGCCTGGAGATAGACCTTTCCCCCGCAGATGACCATCGTCCGCAGGGCGATGCAGGTATCCATGTTGCCGGAGAAGTCCACGTAGCCCACCGCGCCGGCGTAAGGGCCTCGGCGGGTCGGCTCGAACTGGTCGATGATCTCCATGGCGCGAATCTTGGGCGCGCCGCTGACAGTCCCCACCGGCAGCGCCGCCCGCAGGGCGTCGAAGGCGGTCATGCCACCCGCCAGGCGGCCCCGCACCTCCGAGACGATGTGCATCACGTGGCTGTAGCGCTCGACGGACATCACGTCGGACAGCTCGATGCTCTTGGGTTCCGCCACGCGCCCCACGTCGTTTCTGGCCAGGTCCACCAGCATGATATGCTCAGCCCGCTCCTTGGGATCGGCCAACAGTTCTGTCTCCATGGCCTTGTCCTCGGCGTCGTCGGCCCCGCGCCGCCGCGTGCCCGCCAGCGGCCGGTTGGTCACAACCCCGTCCTCCACGCGACAGAGGATTTCGGGGGAACTTCCCACCAGCGTCACGTCGGGTGTGACCAGCAGGAACATGAACGGCGAGGGATTCACCACGCGCAGCGCCCGATAAATGTCAAACGGCTTAGCCGTGGTCTGCACCGCCAAGCGCTGCGAAGGCACAACCTGGAAGATGTCCCCGGCGCGGATATATTCTTTGCAGGCTTCCACCACCCGCATGTATTGCTCGCGGGTGAAGTTGCTCTGGAAGGCCTTCTGCGGCAGGCCGACCAAATTGATCTCGGCCACCGGTTCTCCACCGCCTTCCTGCAAACGCTGGATCGCCCGTTCGATTGCCGTCGTGGCCTGGTCGTAGGCGCGGCCTGGGTCGTCGCTGACGTGGGCGTTGGAGACCACCTTGATGGTCTTGGTGACGTGATCAAAGAGCACCATCGTGCGATAAAGGCCGAAGGAAAGATCCGCCAGGCCGCGGTCGTCGGGGGGAGGATTGGCGAGTTTCTCGTAGTAGCGGACCATGTCATAGGCGGCATAGCCCACCACCCCGCCGGAAAACCGCGGCAAGCCTTCCACGTGCACCGCGCGGTAGGGGGAGATCATCTTGGCCAGTTCCGCCAGCGGATCGGCACTGCCGATTACCTGCTCGGCCTGGCCGATTTGTCGTGTGCGGACCTCGTTGCCCCGCGCGGTGAAGGTCGCCTCCGGGTCGGCGGCGACAAAGGAGAATCTCGCGACTCGCTCGCCGCCCACGACGCTCTCCAGCAGGAAGGCGTTCTTGGACGCCGCGAAACCCGCAGGCTGCGCCAGGCGCCGGAAGGCCATCACCGGCGTCAACGAGTCGGCCAGGAGCTGGCGATAAACGGGAATCGTGTTGCCCTGCTCGGTAAGCCGGCGGAAGTCCTCAAAGTTGGGATAGTAATGTTTCATGGTGAAATCCTGAATCCGGGCCGCCAAAGGCGGCATGTTATCATATCGGGATAAAGCCAGGAATGGTTTGGGATGGGAGGGATCAATCTTGGCGGGAGGCCCGCCACGCCACGCCCGCGGCGCCAATTGCGCCGGCGTCGGCGCCCAGGGAGGCGATGGCCAAGCGAGTGCGGATGTCCGTCAGCTTCCAGTGTTGCCGGCGGAAGTGCGCCTCCAGCGGCAGCATCAAGGCGTCCCCCGCCCGCGTCAGTCCACCTGATAGGACGATAATATCGGGATCGAAGATGCGGCAGACGTTGACGCAGCCGATCGCCAGGTGGCGCGCGGCGGCGTCCCAGACCTCCCCAGCCAGCACGTCGCCGGCCTTGCGCGCGTCGTTGACCATCCGAGCGTCGATATCTTGGCCGTGCTCGACCGCTTCGGCCAAGAGGCTCGCCGCGCCGGCCTGTATTCTTCGCGTCGCCAGCAGCGCTAGATACGTCGCCGAGCAATATCGCTCCAGGCAGCCCTTCTGCCCGCAGCCGCATGGTTCGCCGTCGGGGACGATAATCATGTGGCCCAGTTCTCCACCGATGCCGTGGGCGCCGTGTAGGATCCGCCCGTCGATGATGATCCCGCTGCCCACGCCGGTACCGAGGGTCAGCATCACCATGATGCGGCTGCCTTGTCCAGCCCCGGCGATGTACTCACCGTAGGCGGCGGCGTTGGCGTCATTTTCCAGCACTGCCGGAAGGTCCAGTTTCGAGGCGACTGCGTCTCGCAACGGGAAGTTTTTCATGCCGGGGATATTGGGCGCGTCGATAATGATGCCCTGCTCGATATTGATGGGTCCGGGGCTGCCAATGCCCACGCCAGCAATATCCTTCCTGCCCAGCCCATGTTTGGCCATCAACTGCCCGACGCCTTCGGCCATCTGATCCACCAGGCCGCAAGGCCCCCCGCCGGATGGAACGGGAAGCTGCATCGTGCCCGCGGGGTGGAAGTCCCGGTCCAACAGACCGAACTTGATGAAGGTTCCGCCCAGGTCGATCCCGATGAACCATCGCGACATCGGTCTAGCCTCGCTTGACCCAGAAAGGCCCTTTGGGCTTCTTGGGCCGGTTGCCACGAGCGGCCTTTCCGGGCATGTCGATAGTTGTCTCCGCCGCGGCGGCGGCCGCCTCGCGGGCCTGTATGTGGCGGCGGATGACCATCTGCTCGGCCACCCCGGCGAACGTGGAGGCCATGATGTAAAGGGTCAGGCCCGACGGGGTGTTGTAGAAGAATACCAGCATCATCACGGGCATCATGTACTGCATCATCTTCTGCTGGCGCGCGGCGTCGGGGCTGGCGGCGGAGGTGGGGGTCATCTGTGGGGTCATTTTGGTCTGGAAGAACATCGCCACCGTCAACAGTATGGGCAGCAGGTTAAAGGTGTTGCCGATCATGGGGAGGGCGTGGGCCGGCGACCAGGTGAACAGCGCGTCCGGCCCGGCCAGGTCTGTGATCCACACCGGTAGAAACGCCGCATGGCGCAGCTCGACGGCAACCCCCAGCGCCGTGAACAGCGCTACCCAGATGGGCATCTGGAGCACCATCGGCAGGCAGCCAAGCAGCGGCGTGACGCCCTGTTGCTTGTAGACTTGCATCATCTCCCGGTTCAGAGCGGTCTTGTCGTCGGCGTACTTGTCCTTGAGTTTCTGCATCTGCGGGGCGAACTTCTGCATCTTCATCATCGAGACCTGGCTTCTCTTGGTCAGGGGATGCAGCGCGATGCGTACCAGGAAAACCAGCAGGATGATCGCCACGCCGTAGTTACCCAGGGCGATCTTGGAGAAAACCTCCAGCAGCCACATCATCCCGATCGTCAGTGGCGCCCAGGAGCAGCAGGCCCCGCCGAAGTCGATGGTTCCCGCGTAGTCCAGTTGCCTGTAAAGTTCCTTGGAGTGCGTGGCGGAGGCCTCGCTGAACAAGTCTCGCTTCTTGGGTCCTATAAACAGGCTCCAGTGAATCTCCTTGGCTGCCCCGCCAGCCGGAAGGTCCACAGCGGGAATCCTCACGCCGGTCAGGAATGTCCGCGAGGGCGGCTGGGCAGCCTCCGCCACCGCCTGAACATAGAACTGCGCCCTCCAGACCGGTGCGCTCAGCCGTCCGGCGGAATCGGGAACCAGGTACAGGATCGCGCCGAAGAACTTGTCCAGATGGCCGATCCACAGAATCGGATTGGATTCGTCGCTGCTGCCCAGGGCAATGTCCTGGTCCAGCGGCAGGGAAGCCAGGTCCTTGGCCGGTTTGAGTGTGATGCGAACCTTTTGGTCCTCTGGATTCTGCCGGGCATAGGCCACCCGGCGTTTGTCCTGGCGAGGGTCTTCCCGCGGCACGCCGGTGGGACCGAGCTGGTCCAGCGATACCCGCAATGGAACTTTGGAGAGATTCTCCACCTTTAGTGACACCGCCACGCTGAAGTCGCCTTGGACCAGATGGAAGGTCTTGGTGAGTTTCAGGACCGGATTTTGGCAGGCATGGTCCCAGTCGGTTCCACGATAAAAAACGTAGGAGAGGCGCGCGCTATCGGGGGTGGCTTCCTCCAACTCCCAGGTCCTGCCGGCTAGATCGTCCAAGCGGAAAGCTGCGTCGTCCTGGCCTGGAACCTCGACGCTTAATCCGCGCGTGGCCAGGGGAAGCAGAGGCTTGTCCCCGCCGCCCAGTGGATTCAGGACGCTGTAGTGTCCCTTGTACTTGTCTGGTTCCGCGACACGGGCCGCCTCGTAGCCGGAAGGGTTCTTGTAATACAGCTTCTTGTCGGCGACGGTGACAAAATAGTCCGTCAGCTTGGCCGTGCGGATGCCCGCACCTAGGCTGCTGAGCTGGAGCTGGAGGAGAAAACCGTTGGGATCGAGTCCGCCGATGGACACGTCTTTGGGCTTTGCGCGGGTGCCGTACCACTTCACCGCCGGGCTGGTCGCCGGGGTGGAGGCGGGTGTGGTAGTTGCCTCAACCGGCGGGGCTGCCATCGTGGCGGGCTTGTCCGTAACGGGGGCCGATGCGGCGGCTGGGTTGGAGCCGGCCGGAGCGGTTGACGTGGAGGGGGGGGCCTGGTGCTGCTTTTTCTGTTGCTGGACGTACAGTACGAACACCACCATCGCCGCTGCGAAGATCAGCACCACCGTTGCCAAGCGTCGAGTGTCCAAAGGGTCTCCTTACCGCCCGTCTTTTAGGCGCGTGCCCAGAAACTCGTCCAACTCAGGAATGGCCCCGACTTCCCTGACGACGGCATCGACATCGTATGGCACACGGATGAACCGCACAGCGCCGTCTTCCACCATTACGTAGCAGGCACGGTTGTCTCGGTCGCGGGGCTGGCCCACCGACCCGACGTTGATAAGCGCCTTGCGGGCGGGGTCCACCTCGAAGACACCCTCCAGCTCGTCGGGGCTGTAATAGTCCGGCGTCTCAGTGAACACGCCCGGGACATGCGTGTGGCCGACGAAGCACAGGTGCGGAATCCGGTCGAAGATACCCTGGAATTTCGCCGGGGAGTTGTAGATGTCGTCGGGGAAGACGTATTCGTTAATGGGCCGTCGCGGGCTGCCGTGCAGGAACACCATGTCCCCCAGACCGTACTTGTCTCCCGGCAGTGAAGCCTTGACGGCTAGGTTGCCCAGGAAATCCCACCGCGCGTCGCGCAGGTTTTCGTCCTGCTCCCGCTCCAGTTGGAGGCGGGTCCAGAAACAGGCCGCCTCGGCGCCGACGTTGAATTTGCTAGGCTCGAAGAGTACCGCGAAATCATGGTTGCCCATCAAGGTGACGGCCGCATTGCCTCGCACCAGGTCCAGGCATTCTTTGGGCTCCGGGCCATAACCGACCACGTCGCCGAGGCATACGATCTTGTCGGCGCCGCGGTTGGCTATATCGGCCAGCACCGCTAGCAAGGCCTTGGTATTGGAGTGGATGTCGCTGATAACCGCCAGCATTCACAAGCTCTTTTTAAGAACGTGTATGAAAACTACGCGAAGTCGCGTTGCGGCCAAAATGGATCGCCTGCAAGGAGGGCCGACGCAGGCAACCCCAAAGAGGGTTGTCGAGGAGGCCCGACGCGGCAGACGGTCTGTTTTCGCCGCAACCCTTCGGGACGGGCGTCTTGCGTCGCATGCCGGCGTTGCTCGGGATCGACGACCACTTCATCAAGGTCGTCGTCGCCCTCGCGCCTTGGCCTGCGCCACAAACCGCCCCGTCGCGACACGTGTAGTTTTCATACACGTTCTAAGCAGGGCTATGCTATCGGTGGCGACAAGAGGTGTCAAACTCGTTTGGGCGGGGCGAAATGGGCTTGGGTACCGGCTGACGCGGCGCTACAATCACGATTTACCGTCAGGACACCAGGATGCCCCTTATATCCATTGCCATCGAAACCTCTTGTGCCCAGGGCGGAGCGGCGCTGGGACGGGACGGCTGCCTGGAGCGGACTATCGACTTTGACGCCTCCAGCCGCCACGCCACGACCCTTGTAGGCCATCTGCGAGCCCTGTTGAGCGATGCGGGTCTGCGCCCCGGCGATCTTGGGGAACTTTACGTTTCCATCGGCCCGGGCAGTTTCACGGGTGTTCGCGTGGGTGTCACCGTCGCGCGGACCTTAGCGCAGGCCGTCCCGTCCTTGCGATGCGTTGCCGTGCCGACGACCCTGGTCGTCGCTCATCGTGTCGCGGCGATGGAGTGGCGCCACCTGGCCGTCGTCCTGGACGCGCGGCAGGGAGAAATCCACGCCAGCCTGTTCATCCGCCAGGGGCAGGATATCGTGCCCGCGGCCCAATCCGTGCTTATTACGCCCCAGGAATTCCTGGCTTCATCGCCCCGGCCGCTGCTACTGACGGGGGAAGGCCTGGGCTATCACTCTATGATCGGCGACGGCGTGGCGATGGTCGATCCATCCCTGCGTCTGCCAACGGCTGAGGGAGTGTGGCGCGTGGGAAGGAACCTGGCCGGGACGGGACAATTCAGTGACTATCACCACATCCTGCCGGTCTATGCCCGCAATCCCCATGTTACCTGCCACGGCAAGACGACAGCCGATGGCGGGCGAGAGACGGAGACAAGAGTCTGAGCGATGCCGCTGCGCCGACGGAAGCGGGGCTAGGCACGGAGAAGCGGCACGATTGGGTGGCGGCTGGTCGGAGGCGAAGCTAGAATATTCCTAGAAGAAAGGGCCTGCACATGCACATCGAAACGCAGTTCTCGATTTTCCTGATTAACAAGCCCGGGGTGCTGGCCGCGGTGACCGGAGCGCTGGCCAAGGCCAAGGTCAACATCGTTGCCCTGACGCTGGCCGACGCCGGCGAGCACGGCGTATTGCGGATCGTCTGCGACGATCAGGACAAGGCTCGCACCGTCCTGGGCCGCGCCCACGACCAGTGGACCGAAACAGACGTCATGGTCATGGAACTGGAGAACCGCCCCGGAGCGTTCGCCAACATGGCCCAGCGCCTCGCCGACGAACATGTGAATGTATCCTATGCCTATTGCACCGGCGGCGCGCCAGGCGGGCGGACCACCGCCGTGTTCAAGGCCCCCGACCTTATCCATGCCAAGATGGTCCTTCGGGACGCCCCCGAGGCCCGCAAATCGTCCGATGCATCCTCGCGGGTCTCCCCGCGGGGACGCCGGCGAGGTTGAACGCCTCGGCGATTACTTGATCGCCAGTTTCCCCTGCGATGGCGCTTCTACCGCGCGGTACCCCACGGCATCCTGGAGGCGGTGCAGCGCCCTTCCATGGGCATAAGGCAGCAATGCCGACAGAACCGTCGCCCCCTGTTGGCCATACGTTCGACGGTGCTCCTCGCTGATCTGATTGCGGAACCGCCATATGATCGGCGGGATGAGAACCTCCTGTCGGTCCACGTCGATGGCCGTTCGCCGGGGATCGGCCAGTAGGTCATTGATCCGCCCAGGGATTTGTTGAAGGATGTCCACCGGGGAAAATGGCTTGTCCGGCAGAGCCGCCCGACAGAAGCGGATACCTGGTGCCGCCACCGGAAATCGCCAATCTCCCCGCGCCGCCAACGTCGCGTCGATGGCCCGTAGCGTCATGGTTCGCCCGTCCAGGATGAATGGCTGATCCTCCAATCGGCTGGCCGGTGGCGGTTCGTTGGGGTCGCAGGCGGCGAGTTTGATCGCCCAGGCTGCGCGGGCGTTGTACCAGTAGGCTAACGCGTCTTCCCTGGTTGGAAACAACGCGGGGCTGGCCGATGGCCCGGTCACAGTCAGCAGGGCTAATTGCACATCAAGTCGCTCGGAGCAGCCGGCCAACTCCCGTCGATCGAGCAATCCCTTACCCGTCACGCACTTTTTCAGAACGGCGGAGAGATTGGCGTAGTCCGCCTTGGGGACCAACCCGGCTGAGTCAAAGCGGATCGGCGACATGGCGCTGGGGGCGCATGCCCCGAGCCAGCAGACCGTCGTAAAGACCGCCGCCAGTACGGCCAATGGCTTGCATAACCGAATCATCCTGCCGATGATTGTACGCCCGAAGAAAAAGGCTGCAATGCGCATGGCGAAATTCGTTCCCCTAACAAGGCGCCTCTGGCGAGCGGCGACAATCTTCCTTTGTCTGGTCGGCTGGACCCTCATTGCCGTCCTTGCCGTACGGGGCTGGGGCGTCCCGGCGATGTTGCGATGGAAACTGAACCGGGAACTGACGGCCTGTTGGGATGGCTCGATCCATGTCGCTGGGGTGGAACTGCATTGGAACGGTCCGGTGATTCTGCGTGACGTGGCGCTGCGGGATCCCACCGGCAGGGAGTGGCTGCGGGTCGCCGACTTGCAGGCGAGCATAGTGGGCATTTCCAGGTTCCAGCCGGTGGTTACGGACCTCCGCGCCAGGGGAGTGGAAATCCGCGCCTATTGCACCGATGGCCAGTGTCGCCCGCCCTGGAAGAGCCAGGGGGAAGGCGTCGCCAAATACCTGGATGTTCGGACCGTCACTATAGAGGATGCCACCGTGGCGGTTTTCAACGAGCAAGGGGCCTTCTGGCGGCAGGGGGGTTTCCGATTCACCGCCAGGCGTCGCGGCGACGGCTACGACTTGCTCTGTTCCCGCTGGCGGGACGATTCCCTCGACCGCTTCGCCTTCAACGGGCGGTACAACCCTGGCGACGCCTCTGCTCTTACTGGCCAGGGTCTCCTCCACATGGATGACGCGGGGATCCGCCTGCTGCCGGTGGTGTCCGGGATCGTCACGTTCCTGTCGCTGGGCAACGGCGCCACCGGAACGTGCGGCCTGGAAGCGACCTTCGACCTTACCGGGCCACGAGCGACCATTCGGCGCGGCAGGCTGGCCAGCACCGTCCTGGCGCTGGAGGCACAGGAGGGAGGCAGCGTGGACCTGTCGGATGGAACGCTGGACTTCTACGTGGTGGCCGCACCGTTGGAGGATGTCCGGTCCCTGCTGCCGTCGCTGCCCCCCATGGGAGTGCTGGGGCAATTGACCGACGAACTGTTCAGCACCATGGACATCTTCTCGTTACTGACCGCCAGACTCACTCGCCTGCACATCCATGGACACTGGAACGACCCGCCCGAAAAACTCATCACCAAGGAACCGCTGAAAGATTTGCACATCACGACGGTGGAATTCATCCGCCAGGCGATTGAAATGGGCGGCGCTCTGCCGGCCGGGACGTTGAACGTCTTAGGAGAAGTCTTCAAGAACGGTACAGCCAAGCCGTCAACCGCATCGGGGCCTTCTTCTCATTGAGTCCCTGTCCCGTCGGGGTCTTCGGGAGAATCGCCGCTGTCTTGTCCGCCGGGTTCCGTTTTGGTGATCTCCCCCAGGACGACAGTGGCGTAACAGCCGGGAGGGGCGGTGAAGGCCAGGGTCAGAAATTCGCCGCGCTGGTCATTTCCGGCGGTCAGGGCGGGAAAGTCGATCTTGAACCGTAACGCGCGGCGGCCTCCCTTGACCTTCAGCGTCCCCACGCGGCGGAAATCGTCGAGGTTTACCTTGTGCTCGGCCAGGACGGCTCGCTCGATTTCCCCAGGATGACCCTCGGCGATATTGCCGCGATAGCCGACGATCGGGCCGGTGGGGCTGATTTCAAAACGTTCCGCCCTCGGCTGTTCGACCGCTGGGTCCGGAACCGGGAAGACCCCGCCGGAGTCGCTCTTTTGCGCCAGGTCGCCGGCTTGGACACAGTCGATGTCCTCCAGCCGCCGCGTCAAGACCTCGTTGAATATCTCGCTTTGGAACGCCGAGACGTAGAGACGCTTCATCCGCTTGTCTACGACGGCCATCGCCGCGCCAGGCCGCCCGCGCCGCTTCAGCGCCGCCAGGGCCTTCCGCTCGTTGTAGTAATGTCGCGGCCAACGATCCAAGGCCCGACTCAGGAACCCCGCGTCAAAGGCGTCGCGAGCGGCGCGGCAGTCGCTTGGATCGGTAGGCATGGACCGGCCTAGGAAGATGGCGAAAAACTCATCCAGGTCACCGCGGATCATCGCCTCTCCAAGCCGCCCCGTTTCTCCGCGGGCGCCGAATCGCTGGGGGCCGAAAAAGTTCGGCACGCCCCGGCGGATCAGCACATCCAGAATCGCCTGGGCTTGGGCGAGATGCTCGGCGCCCACGCCGCGGATACGAATGGCAAAGCGGTTTCCCGCCAGATGCCCAGGCCGCAGCTTGTTTCCGTGCCTGCCGGTCCAGACGACACGCATCTGCGCGTCGTGATAGGCGGCCAGCTTAACCTCGTCGGCGTGCTCCAGGCTCATCATCTGTGTCGCGACGGCCTGGGCGTCCTTCAACCCGGCCACTCCGATGTCGTGTGGGCGGACCCCCATGTACCGGGCGATTCGGTCCACTGCCGCGGGGGTGGGAATGCCGGTCTTGACGACGCGGAAGTACACGTGCGTCCCCTCCCCACAGGCTTGGTACAGCGGTAGTTCCTCGACGAGGAAATCCTCCGGGCGGTCCTTGATCCGTCCGCTGATGCCTGCCAACCGGCTGGTGAGGTAGGGAAGGTGCGCCATTTCAGCCTTGCCAGGTGGCCTCCGGGA
>PMBX01000206.1 GCA_003153915.1 Phycisphaerales bacterium | reverse complement strand
CCCGCAGGCAGGCCCGGATGGCCGCGAATCGAGCCAGGGCGGGCAGTTGCCGCTTGACCTCCGCCGCGACGGCCTGGGCAAGTTTTTCCGATGGCGTTACCAGTATCGCCGAACCTGGGTCGTGCTCCGCCTGCGCTAACAGGTCGGCGGCGACCTGCCGTGCGTCGGCGGCCGAATCGGCGATGATGAGCACCTCGCTAGGCCCTGCCGTGCTGTCGATGCCCACCCTGCCGAAAACCTGCCGCTTGGCCTCGGTTACGTAGGCGTTGCCCGGCCCGACGATCTTATCCACCGGCGAGATGCTTTCGGTTCCCATCGCCAGCGCGGCGATGGCCCCAGCGCCACCGAGGCGATAGACCTCGCCGATCCCCAGTTCCCCAGCCAGCGCCAGGACCATCGGGTTAACCTCCCCGGCGGTGTTGGGCGGGCTGGCGATGGCGATGCGTCGCACCCCGGCAACCCTCGCCGGGACGATCGTCATCAACATCGTGGAGGGATAAATCGCCCTCCCGCCTGGTACGTAAACGCCCACGCTGTCTACCGGGGTGTAACGCACGCCCAACTCGCGCCCGCCTCGCAGCAGCGGGGCGGGTGGGCGGATCAGGATGTGCTCCTGGTATTCTCGTATGTTGGCGATCACGCGGCGGGCCAGGGCCAGGAACTTTGGCTCGGCCGCATCCGCCGCGGCGCCGATGGCGGCGGGGGGGACTCGTAGCGTTTTGGGTGTCAACGCGGCCTTGTCGTAACGCTTGGCCAGCCTGACCAGTTCCCTATCGCCCCCGGAGGCGACCTTGCGGAGGATCGCCTTTACTGTGCGCTCGACGGATTCTCGCCCGCCTCCCTTTGCGGAGGTGGTCAGCCCGCCGCCGCGCAGGGCATCGCAAAGCCTGGCGACGGCCCGGCTGGCGAGTGGGTCGCGGGCCTTGATGATTCGAATAGCCATAATACGGCTGAATCTACCCCACCCAAGGCCGGCCTGCAATGTGCCGGTGAGGAAAATCCGGCCTTTCCCGGAAGACCGGATTACCCCGGAAGGGGCCCCCTTAGGGGTTGCACACCCTTGCGACGTTGTCGTTGTTCCAAGATGATTTTGGCGTATGTCTCAACTCTTTATTTAAGTTAAAGTTAGCCCGCAGGGCGTTTGAAAATTGCCCCGCCCGCGGCTAAGCAAGGGCGGGGTAAATGGAGAGGTAATTTTCAGGAGCCCCTTGTGGGCGATTGAGGAGTATTATGGGCCAGTGGCTTCAATCGTCCCTACGGGACTCCAAACTCCTGGTGTCCGGCCTCCCCGCCCTCCGCTGGCGCTCCAGGCGGGGCTATTATCAGACGCTCCGGGAGCTAAGAAACGGCATTGCAAGAAGTTACTCGCACACATGGCCAATTCCATTTTTTTCCATTTCAGTATTTGACATTGGCCGTTAGGCTGCCTATAGTTGCCCGTTAGCTGTCGGCCAAGGAGCGCCTTCGGGCGGGCCGGCGGCTGCATGTCGCGGAGCGTTGCAAGGAAGGGTTTCGATGATAGGAAGGGCTGTTGCGAGCCTGTTTTTGGGGCTGATCGCATGTTCCGGCCTGGCCGGAAGCTGCGTAGAACACCTCATTTCTTCCTTGACAGAACCCCCTCCATGCTGTAATATTGCGGTTACAAGGCAGGGATAAACCCCCAGAAAGAGAGAGAAGGAGTAATGACATGAAGAGGATCCTCGCAGTAACAATGGTTTTGGGCATTGCTGCCATGGTGGCCAATGCCGGTATCGCAGTTACATGGTCCAAGGTTGCGACGTACGGCGTTACGTCCACCACCGGGACGTTCACGGTGGAGCGTTACCAGATCACGGCCTCGACGGACGACGGTTCGAAGATATCAGCCGTGACCACCTACGGCAAAGGCCCGCTGGTTCAGAATGGTGCATGGTCACATACGCAGTTGTTCGACGATAACGGAGACCCGTTTGATCCGCCGCAGTACAACGACGTGTATACTCCCACACCGACCATGAACACCCAGACGACTGGTACCGCCAAGAACGCCGACACGCACTTCCTGTTCTCGGACACACAGTTGACTACGGTCGTTGCGCCGGAAGAGACCAACGACTTGTCCAAGGGCACGACTTCGAGCGCCACGCGTGCGTGGGGTCTTGGCACCAACACACTAGTAGATCCGAACAACCCTAGTGGGCCGTACAGCAACGTGTCCTACAGGTCGGTCGCCGCTCTGAAGACAGAGGTTCAGGCCACATCGGTGACCTGGTTCCAGTTCGACATCATCGCTGGCACTTTCGCCAACTCGAACTGGGCCGTCTATGGTGGCGCCACTAACGGCGTCGTCGAGACCGACTTCTACATCCCCGAACCGGCCACGCTGTCGTTGATCGGCTTGGGCGGGTTGGCGATGCTTCGCCGTCGCAGACGGTAGTGCAAGTAAGAGGATCCAGGCATCGCAAGATGCCCGGATAGGTTATTCCTGGGAAAGGCCCCGGCGAGCACCGGGGCCTTTCTCTTTTTTATCGCCCTCATTGGGGGTGCCATTGCCATGGCCTGGCCATGGCAATGCAGAGGCCCGTTGGTAAAAACGCGGTGGGGCTTCCGTTGGTGAAAGCGCGGTGGGGCTTCCGTCCCACCGCGTGGTCAATCGCATGTTAGGCTGGCGGGA
>PMBX01000274.1 GCA_003153915.1 Phycisphaerales bacterium | reverse complement strand
GACTTTGAATACGAAGTCTTGGAGGAGACGGATCGGTACTTGACGGCAAGGCACCGCAACGGGATTGTCACCAAGGCGCTCAAGGAAGGTACCGTGCTGGGTTCCCGGATGTGCATGGATGCCTACATCGCTCATCCGGTAACGGATCGCCGCAGTTGGGCCGACATCAAGCGGCGGTACGATCCAACCGCGATGTTCCGCTATCCGTTCTGGTGGGATGAGATGGTGCGGCTGTGGAAGGATCGCGACTATCCGCTTTGCCTGCTTGGTAACGGCACGTTCGGATTGTACTCCAGTCTGCGCTCATGGGTGGGCACGGAGAACATTTCCTACATGTTCTACGACGATCCGGCGCTGGTCGAGGAGATGATCGAGTTCAACACGGATTTCCTGCTGAACCTCGTCGAACGGGCGTTGAAGGACGCGCAGTTCGATTACTTCAATTTCTTCGAAGACTGCTCCGGGAAAGGCGGACCGTTGTTCGGTCCGGAGCTTTTCCGCAAGTTCTTTATGAAACCGTACAAGCGCATCATTGATCGGCTGCGAAAGGCGGGGATCAGGAGTTTCTGGGTCGATTCCGACGGGGACCCCGAGGTACTGGTGCCTCTTTGGATGGAGGCGGGCATTACGTGCTTCTGGCCGCTGGAGCAGGCCTCCGGAATGGACCCGCTACGGTTGCGGAAGAAATTCGGCAAGGAGCTTAAGTTGTGCGGCGGTATCGACAAGATCGAGATCGCCAGGGGACGCAAGGCCATAGACAAGGAACTCTACGCCAAGATTCCCCCGCTCATGGAACAGGGCGGCTACATTCCGCATATTGACCATACCATGTCACCGGAGATTTCCTACGGTGACTTTATGTACTACATGGAATTGAAACGGAAACTGATCGGGCTTGACTGACACGCCGGCCGGTGGCCCTCTATGTGGCTGGACAAGCCTCCAAGAAGAACCCGGCGGCGTTGCTAGTCCTTCGATATCTTGTCGCGCCAACCGGCCCACATTTGCGCCCGGCNNTCGGGGGAAACCGACGGGTGGTAATGCAGCACGCCGGGCTTGCTGTGTGTAAGCTGCTGGACCTGCCCCTCAACCGACACCCGCAGCAGTTCGACCGCATCGCCGACCTTGGCGGCGTAGTAAAGCCGGCGGGAATCCGGGGACCAGACCGGTCCATCTGAACTCTCGGAATGGAAATCAGGATGGTCCAATACCTCAATGACGCCCCGGTAGCCGCCGCGGTCAGCCAGCTTGCGAAGGCCCGTTCCGTCGGCGCCGACCAGGTACGGGTGGCAGTCGTAATGCTCGCCCGTCAGGTACTCCAGCCACTTTCCGTCCGGCGACCAGGCGGCGGCGAATTGGAAATTGTGCTTGGGGTCCGTATCTACCCGCCGGGCATTGCCGCCGTCCGGGTCGGCCAGGTAGAGCTTGTAGTCCTGTAGGTACGCGATGCGCTTACCGTCGGGCGACGGCTGGACGCCATAGGTAAATTTGCCCTCGCCCTCGACGACCTGGCGCTTGTCCGTGCCATCAAGGCGCATGGTGAACGGCCGAATCGAGCCATCGACCAGCGCGACGAAGGACGCCCGCGACGGGTCGTCAGGCCAGGGGATCCCGCCCGTATTCCAGTGGCTGACCCGCTCGATCTCGGTCAGGTTGCTCACCTGGTCACCGGCCGTATCGACGATGCAGACATCCGACAGCCAGCCGCTCTTGTCAAAGCGGAATGTCTGGTTGCGATGCTCCCAGGCGAAATTCTCGGGACTTTCCCACATGCACAGGATCACCGCCCGCCCGCCGGGCCACCAGCAGACGAACTGGGTCCAGGTGTTCTCGTCCTTGACCAGCGAGTGGCCGATCTCCCGCCGGTCCGTCCCGTCGGCGCGGACGATCGTCGCCCGCTGGGTTCGCCAGTTGTAGAACTGTCCGCGTGGATCGTCGCATCGCCTGTCGTTGTAACCGATCCAGTATTGACTACGGTTTATCATGCCTCGACTCCTATGGGTGCGACCCGCCATGAAAGGCCCCTTATGGGGTCGCAATCGCAATAATTACAGGTCCGATCGCGGTGGAACAGAGCCCCACCGCGCCAGAGCCCCACCGCGCCAGAGGGCAGTTTGTGTGTCGAACATGACACACCCCCAAACCCCAAAAGTTTGGGGCTGGCACAGTGTGGGATCATTATTCCGCGGCTATCCACATCAGGATGGCTGCGTCTCCGGGGGCCACCTGCATCCGGAGCGAGGAACCTGCCAGCAGCGCCACGCTGCCGTCTTTTTGTACGCAGCCCACGGACATCGGGGACTTCCACTTCAGCGACAGGGGCATCGGCTGGAGATAGTCCTGGTTGACGGCGATCAGGAAGCGGCAGTTTCCCTTGGCCAGGTTGGCGACCACCGCGCCTTTGTTGCCGGCCTCCAGGGCGGTGATCCCCTCCAACGGCGTCCAAGGCCGCGTACCCTTGGGCGCCTTGCCGCCGGCGTAGCGGACCTGCTGGATGGTCGAGCCGACAAACACGCCCGCCTGGGAGGCAAGCTCGCGATGCAACTGGTCGGCCAGGCCATACGTCGCAGTCCGCGACCCGTCGCGCTCAATGCACCCCTGCCGCATCCCACTATGATTGTGGTAGCAGAAGTGCTCGATACCGGTCGCCCCGTAGGCCAGGTTGGTGTACGCCTGGAGCCGGAAGCTGCCGATCGTCGGGTCGGGGGTCAGGTCCATTCCGACGCTGGCGATCCAGACCCACAAGGGCAGCTCGGCGCGCCGCGCGGCGACGGATATGACCTCCAGGCTCTCGTACCAGCCCTCCAGCACGGCCAGCCGCTTGATCGGGTAGCAGTCGTATGACAACAAGTTGACCGGCACTTCCGAGAGGAACTTGTAGACGTAGTCGGTGTACTCCTGGTGGGGCTTGAGGCCCAACTGCTCGCCGGTGGCCCCGTTGGGGTACAGGTTGATCAGGACCAGCTTATCCGGATCGGCGGCCAACACCTCCCATGCCTCCCGAGCGAGGGCGGGAAACTCGGCGGCGGAAGGCTCATCCAGAAGCATGTAGCCGGCAAGGGCGGGGTGATCCCCGAACCGGCGGGCGACGTCAAGGGCCGTCACTTTTTGCTCCTGCTGCTTGGCGATGAGCTTGACACCAACGGCCTGGGCGACATCCAACACCTTCCGTTCTTCCTCCGGATCGACGAAGCCCATCCAACTATGCGTGAATCCCGCCTCGGCGAATTCTTGGAGTACCTTGGCGGCATTGGAAGCGTTGGCGCCCGAGCCTCCGACGAACGCCAGGGGAGGCGAGGCAGGTATGGATAAACGCCTTGAGGTCTTCAACATCTCTGGCGATCCCTATCGAACAATCAATTCATCAACGTTAGTCATCCGTGAACAAGGGACTGGAATCGCAACCAGAAACCCGGAACATGGAACCTAAGTTTCGATCCGTGTTCGCGTCTGTTCGTGTTAGCCGCTTGGGCCGGAAGGCCCCGTAGGGGGCCACCAAATGGTTCGAGGCTATGTTCTTACCTGGTTTCATTTCATAAACAGTTCCACCACGGGCACGGCCAGGTCGGGTTTGACGGTCGGTAGTTGTAGTGTGAGGGTCTGGTGTGCCTTGGCGTA
>PMBX01000244.1 GCA_003153915.1 Phycisphaerales bacterium | reverse complement strand
ATCACCAGCGGGTTGGTGTTCGGGCCGTCCAGCACGTCACCGGCGGTGGTCATCAGCGCCGACTTGATCGCCTCGGGTCCCCACCCGGGGTGCGCCTGCTTCAGCAGCGCCGCCGCGCCGGCGACGTAGGGAAGGGCGGAGTAGTTGGCCTTGCCCGTGTCTCCCAGGTAGGCCACCAGGGGAACCTCGATGCGGTTGGTGATCTCCGTGCCGCGTTTTTTCAGCTCGACGATCTGCGGGCCGGTCATGCCGGCGAACTCGCTCTTGAGTTTATGCCTCACGTCGATGACCGAATATCCAAGCGACCCGGCAACGTGACGGGTGGCGAAGGAGCGGACAACCAATCCGCGGCGGATTTCATAGTCGTCGCCGTCGGACATGCCGACGAACTTGTGCGGCGGCACGTGGCCCTCGACGCGACCCCACGCGGCCAGGAGCTGCTCCAGCGGGTCCGCCAGGTTTTTGGGCACCAGCGCCACCCCGCCGGCGATGCCCTGGAAATCCCGCTGGCCGAAGTAGTAGGGCAGCCCGGCGGCGTGGTCCAGGTGGCCGTGGGACAGCAAGACGTGATTGGGCGCCAACGCCTCGCGGGGGCACTTGCCGATATCGAAGACGCAATCCAACTCCGGGGCGACGATGACAGACTCCTCCCCGGCGACGCTGTAGCCGGCAAGGGTGAAATCCCCGACGGTAAGCTGGGAAAGCTGGTATGGGCGGATCTTCATGTCGTCCTTAGACTGCCCGGTCCTCAGGCTCACCAGGCCGAGGCATGGTAGGCCCGCGCACGCACCGGGTCAAGNNTAGGATGCTGACGGCCATTCAGTTGCGGGTGCGTCTATGAGCGAAAAAGTGTACATGCGCATCGGCGGGTATCATCTGGCGGAAACTATCGGTACCGGAGGCGTGGGCGGCGTGTTCAATGGCCGACAACAAGGAGAACACAAGATGACAAAGATTATTGGGATTGCGATGATTGTGATCGGGGCTGCTTGGTGGGTGCAGGCTGCTGGCGCTGCCGAGCCATCGACTCAGCCTGCAACACAACCGTCCTCGGCGCCGACGCACGACGCTAAGGAACTCACGTTGGACCTGGGTAACAAGGTGACGATGAAGTTGGTGCAAATCCCGGCGGGCAAGTTTCAGATGGGCAGCCCCGAGACGGAGAAGGATCGCAAAAAGGACGAAGGCCCCCAGCACGAGGTGACGATCTCCAAACCGTTCTACATGGGCGTCTACGAAGTCACCCAGGACCAGTACCAGGCCGTGATGGGCAGTAAACCCAGTAGATTCATCGGTTCTCGCAACCCGGTGGAGCAGGTCTCTTGGAACGATGCAGTGGAGTTCTGCCGGAAGCTCTCGCAGCAGACGGGTAAGTCCGTCCGTCTCCCCACGGAAGCCCAATGGGAGTACGCCTGCCGGGCAGGGACATTGACACGGTTCAGTTTCGGCGATTCCGATGGCAGCATGGACAGTTACGCATGGTATTCAAAAAACAGCGGCGGCCAGACCAATCCGGTCGGCCAGAAGCAACCCAATGCCTGGGGCCTGTATGACATGCACGGAAATGTGTGGGAATGGTGCTCCGACTGGTACGCGGATTCTTACGTGAATGCGAATAATGTTGACCCGCAAGGCCCGGGTTCCGGCACGTACCGTGTCCTGCGCGGCGGCAGTTGGGGCGGCAATCCGCGGGGCTGCCGGTCCGCCGCCCGCGACGGGATCGTTCCCGTCCTTCGGGACCGCCACCGCCTCGGTTTTCGTGTTTCCGTGGACTTAAAATGACCCTTTGATCTTTGGTTTTTTAAGTGTTGCCTTTCTTGTCGTTTTGTCTGCCCCGCGAAGCGACTAGCAAGAAGGCCGGGCACTGCCCGACGTATTCATCATGATACGGGAGCGGCGGGNNCTACCGATAATTGCAATTCAGCGAGGTGTGGCTGAGTCTCATCGCACTTGAACCCTGCTTCCCTCGCCGTACTTTCCCGCCGCGTTGACACCGCAGGCGGCGGGCACTACCCTATCCCGTTCTCTGGAAGGTTATTCCCCAAGCAAGGCCGCGGAAGAAGGAATCGGCGGGCGGAGCAGTCCTGATCCGGCGGGCTTGTCGCAGGTAAGCTAGATGTCGCAAACGGAACCCATTGGTGTGCCCCTGGGTCGCGGGCGGTGCCGGCTTGAAAGCCGGGCCGGCACGCTGGACTTTTTTGACTCCACCGGCAGGGCGATCTATCGGTTCAAGATCAACCCCCACATCGAATATACCTCGACCCAAGGCGTGGAGGTTCCGCTGCGCGGGCTGGCTAGGTGCGGGGAGCTTCATTGCGTCTTCCATGCCTCCGATGGGATCGTGGACAAAGAGATACACATCCAGGCGCGAGCGGGGGGGTTCGTCGATTATTGGGTGGAACTGACGCCCATTCGCCGCGGCGCGGAAGTTCAATGCGTTCATTACGGCCAGGACGGCGACGGGATGGAAAACGCCTCCCATCACGCGCTGGAGGAGTTTTTTATCCTTTGCCCGGACCGCTACGGCAGCATCATCCCCGCCGTCGAGAAGGTCTGCTTTAAGCTGGGGGTTCCATCGTTTCGCTTCGCCGGCGACAACAACTTCCCCCACGAGGGCGGGCGGACCATCATCCCGCCGTATTTTGCGGCGCTGCGGGCGGGGCGGGAATGGCTGGGCGTGGGCACGATGGAGATTCCCACCAGCGAATATGGCTTGAACATGACCTTCCAGGCCGGCCGGGCCGTGACGGACTTCCATTACGGGGGCAACCTGCGGCTCGACGGCAGATTTGTCCTGCCCCGCATTACCTTCCTTGCCGGGGACGACAAGCTGGGCGTGGCCGGGGCCTACATCGACCGGCTCTACGCCGACGGCCTGGCCAGGCCAAACACGCAGTGGGATCCATCCTGGGCCGGACCAATTTACTGTTTCTTCTCCGACCAGATGTA
>PMBX01000223.1 GCA_003153915.1 Phycisphaerales bacterium | reverse complement strand
GGTTTTCTGTACACTTTTTCGATCAGCAAAAACACGGCATGTCCGCCGTCGACGACGGGAATGGGCAGGAAGTTCATCACCGCCAGGATGGCCGAGATGACGCCCATGAAGTAGGTGAAGTCCAGCAGGCTCCGCCGCCCGGCCTGGATGGCCAACTGGCCGATGCCCACCGGGCCGCTGAGGCTCTTGGTGGAGACGTTGCCCTTGGCCAGGCCCTGAAGGCTCAGATAGGTGGAAAGGATGAACTTTCCGGTCTCCCCCGCGCCCCAGGCGAGGGCATCCAGCGGGTTGGTCTTGACGATGGTCACTTCCAACAGGCGGAACGCCACCTGCGGGCCAAACAGGGAGAAGACGTAATCGTTGGCGTCGAAGACGTCGGTGGTGAGCCTGCCCAGCGCGGCCTGGTGCTCGGCCGAGCCGGTCTGCCAGGCGATGGTCACCTCACGCCCCGCCGACGACTTCAATGCGTTGAACAGGTCGATCCACGAGCCTATCGGGACTCCGTTGACGGATTTGAGGATGCTTTCCGGCTCGATGCCCGCCTTGGCTGCCGGGGAACCTTCGCGGACGCCCGCGACGACCGGGTGGTCCAGGTCCGCCACCTGGCGCATGCCGATCAACGCCGTGCCCTTCTTCATCGAGGGCGTGATCCAGGCCGAATGTTTCTCTCGGCCTCGCAGGACGACGATATTAGTGCCCTTGCCGGCGTATTGCTTGTTGAGGTCCAGCAGTTCCGACAGGCTTGGCGCGCCGCGGTCGCCGTATCCGACGATAATGTCGCCGCCTTTCAGCCCGGCCTGATCGGCGGGGGAACCCTGGAAGATGGCGCCCACCTTAAGCCGCGGGATCAGGCCCAGGATGTCCAGAAGCTCCTGGTGCGCCCCGCCGACGATCGTCGATTCCGGCAGGCGCCGGCTTGCCCCGTTGCCCAGCAGGACGGTGACGTCGTTGCCGTCCCGGCTCGTGATATTGCCGCGCAGAACGGAACCATCCTTAAGCCAGATCGCCTCCCCGCCCGTGTAGAGTTGCGGGCGGATGGTTTTTTGCGTCTGGCTGCCGTTGCGGGCGAGCGTGACCTGTACCGGCTCGCCGTTGAAGGTACTGGCCGCCGCCTCGATATCCCAATGGTGCTTTATGGCCTGCCCGTTGATCGCCACTAACCTGTCGCCATCGCGGAAGTCGCTGTCAGGATCGGCAACCAGTTCGGAATCCTCGGCGATCACCGTATCCATGGCCGAAGACACCCCAAAGGCCATCTGGCTGCCGTCGGGGTACCGCTTGACGCCCAGCGTCGTCTTGCCCAGGAGGGTTCCTTCCTCCGTCTCGCGCTGGAAGGTTATGGTGAACTTGTCGTTCGGGCCGGCCAGGACCGCCGTCATGGCGATGTCGGCGAAACGAGTGACTGGTTTACCCAGCAGGCGCAGGAAGAAGCGGTCGCTGTCGATCTCCAGAATCCTGTCGCCGCCGCGCAGGCCCTTGGAGGTCGCGCGACTAGTCGCCGCGGTGGCGGGCGTCGGTCCATGGGGGTCCTGCCACTCGATCATCGCCTCGGCGGCGGGGAAACCAGGCACGACGCTTCCGATTACCGGCGCGGGGTAGTTCTTTCCGATCATCGCGACGATCAGAAAGACGACCGCGGCGAAGACGACGTTCATCACCACGCCGGCGGCCACCACCACCAGGCGTACGCCCACGGACTTGTTGCCAAACGCCCGTGGATCGGAGATTTCCCCGACGGCCTTGATGTCTTCCTGGCCCAGCATCTTGACGTATCCGCCCAGGGGAAACAGGTTGATGCAATACTCCGTCTCGCCACGGCGGAACCCCAACAATTGCTTGCCGAAACCAAGGGCGAACTTCTCCACCTTGATGTCGGCGGCCTTGGCCGCCAGGAAGTGTCCCAGCTCGTGCACGAACACCACCACGCCAAGCCCCACGACAAACAGCAAGATCGGGTAAACCCACTGAAACCACAGATGTGTCATGCCGGATAGAAGAGTTTCCATTAGATTCCAATCATCCTTGGTTTTGCCCCGCGGGCCAGACCCGCCGCGACCCCCCGGCGGACAGTGCCTCGGCTACCTGGCGACGCGCCCAGGCGTCGGCATCGAGGAGGGCCTGGCAGGTTATGGGCCGCTCCGCCGGTGTGCGGTGGAGAACCTCCTCCACCAGGGGCACGATCTGCCCGAAACGAATCCCACCGTCCAGGAACGCCTCCACGGCAGCCTCGTTGGCGGCGTTGAGGACGGCCCCGGACAGTCCGCCTTGGCGGATGGCTTGGTATCCCAGCGCCACGGCGCGGGCGAAGCGCCCTTCCAATGCGGCAAAAGTCAGTTTCCCCAGGCTCGGAAGGTCCAGCGGCGGCACCGGACGGCTGGGCCGGCGGGGGTAGGACATCGCATAGGCGATGGGCATGGTCATATCCGGCCTGGCCATCTGGGCAATCACCGAACCGTCGCAAAATACCACGTAACCATGAACGATAGACTCCGGGTGCAGGAGCACCTCGATTTCCTCGGCGGGGAGGTCGAACAACCAGTGGGCCTCGACGATCTCCAGGGCCTTGTTAATCATGGTAGCCGAGTCGATGGTGATCTTGCGCCCCATGCGCCAGGTGGGGTGGTTGAGGGCCTCCTCCACCGTCGCTTCCTCGGCGGCCAGATCGTCAAGGTCCCGCAACGCCCCGCCCGATGCCGTGATGACCACCCGGCGGACCTCGTTGCTCCCACCGGCAGAGAGGCATTGAAAAATGGCGGAGTGCTCGCTATCGACGGGCAGGACATGCAACCCCGCCGCCCGCGCCGCGGGCATGAGGATCGCCCCGGCCATCACGAGCGTTTCCTTGTTGGCGATGGCCAGGTTCGTCCCGCATTCGATCGCCGCCAGTGTGGGAATCAATCCCGCGACGCCCACCACGCCCGAAAGCAGCAAGTCGCACTTGGCGAGGCGGACCAGTTGGCTCATCGCATCCGGGCCGCAGACAAGCTCCACCCCGCCGGGAAGCGCGCTACGCAGCGGTTCAGCCGCGGCGGGATCGCTGATCGCCACCACCGCCGGGCGAAAACGCCTGGCCTGCTGGGCGAGCAATTGCCAGTTGCTCCCCGCCGCCAGGGCGCAGGCGTGGAGCGAATCGTCGCCGGCAATGACTTCCAGCGTCTGCCGGCCTATGCTGCCGGTGGAACCCAGGATGGCAACGCGTTTGGGATTCACCCTGTCTCGCTGACACAACTGGCCAAGGGGCGCGCCTCTGCGCCGCCCGCTCAGGATAACGCCCAGGCGCCTCCGTCACAATATCAATACGGCACGGGCCAACCGGCGGATCGTCACATGTCGCTTCCTATTCCCTCTTACCTCATCCCCTCTGACGGCCTATAATCGCGACATGAGCCAGCGATTCGAATACGATCACCTCGTCTTCGACGGCATGATCGCCAAGGTGCACAAGGTGGGCCTGCGGATGGACGACGGAAAGATCGTCCAGCGGGACTATATTCATTACCCCGGCGCTGCCATCGTCCTGCCGCTGCTGGGCGACGGGCGGATCGCCGTCATCCGCAACTACCGCTTCGCCGTCCAGGAGACACTCTACGAGCTGCCCGCCGGCGGGCTGGGCCGGGGCGAAGACCCCGCCGCCTGCGCCGCCCGCGAACTGACAGAGGAGACGGGCCTCTTTGCCGGCAAGCTGCGAAAGCTGGGGGGGTTTTACACCGGTCCGGGCGTCAGCGACGAATACATCCACGCCTATCTGGCCACCGAACTGACCCAAGGCCCCCAGGCGTTGGAGCCGTACGAGGACATCGCGGTGGAACCGCTAAGCAGCAAGCAGATCCGAACGATGGTGGCGTCCGGTGAAATCCACGACGCCAAGACCATCGCGACGCTGGCGCTCTACTGGATGCAAGAGGAAACCTGATGCCCATCGACAACCGGCCTTACATGAGCAGAGGCCAATATGACCAAGGCGGCGGAGGGGGTTTGGGGTCCGGCCTGGGCTTGCCAAAGCCCACCAAGGCCGTCAAGTACCTGCTGATCGTCAACCTGGCGGTTTTTGTCCTTCAACTTTTTGTTGGGCGTGTGGTTTTCAAACGAGCCGGCGTGGACCCGTTGAGCAGCGTATTCGGTGTAACCGTCGGGGGGTTCTGGCAGGTCTGGCGGTATCTGACCTTCCAGTTCCTCCACGATACGGGCACAATATGGCACTTTGGGCTGAACATGCTTGGTGTTTACATGTTCGGTTCCTGGCTGGAGGGCCTTTGGGGTCCCCGACGGTTTCTGGCGTTCTACCTGTCTTG
>PMBX01000270.1 GCA_003153915.1 Phycisphaerales bacterium | reverse complement strand
GACGGCAAGGTCGTCGCCAAGCAGTCATCCCTGGTGGTCAACGGCAAGGAGATCCCCATCCTGGCCGAGAAGGACCCCTCCAAGCTGCCATGGGGCAAAAACGGCGTGGATGTGGTCATCGAGAGCACGGGCAAATTCACCAACCGCTCAGAAACCGGCAAGCCCGGTTACGACAGCCACCTGCAAGCCGGCGCGAAACGGGTGCTGCTGTCCGCCCCGGCAAAGGACAAGCCCGATGGGACTATCGTCCTGGGCGTCAACGATAACACGATGACCGCCGCGATGAAGTGCATCTCCAACGCCTCCTGCACCACCAACTCGCTGGCCCCGGCCTGCAAGGTGCTCCACGAGAAGATCGGGATCGTCAAGGGCCTGATGACGACGGTTCACGCCTACACCAACGACCAGTCGATCCTTGACCAGCCATACAAGGACAAGCGTCGCGGGCGCGCGGCGGCGATCAACATCGTTCCCTCCACCACCGGCGCGGCCAAGGCACTGGGCGAGGTCATTCCCGCCCTCAAGGGCAAGCTGCACGGATACGCCCTGCGCATCCCCGTGCCGGTCGGTTCGATCACCGACTTGACATTCATGGCGGCCAGGAAAACCAGTGTCGAGGAAATCAACGATGCCGTCCGCGCGGCGGCCGATGGCGCCATGAAAGGCATCATCGAGTACATCACCGACCCGATCGTCTCGTCCGACATCGTGGGCAATCCGGCCAGCTCGCTTTTCGATTCCACCAACACCATCGTCCTGGACGGCGACATGGTCAAGGTGACCATGTGGTACGACAACGAGTGGGCCTACTCCTGCCGGACAGCAGACCTGGCGGAACGAATGGCCGCGCTGAAATAATCACCGGCCATTGAGTTGATCCTGACGTAATCAGAGGGCGCTGCGAAAGCCGCGCCCTCTGTTGTTTCGTGGTATCGTATCGCCCATACGGGGCTTTGCGTTGATACCACCCATACATCCCACCCCTTACGCGGCGGGCTACGATTCTTCCGCCCCATCCGGGGCGGCGAAAAAGTCATTACCCCTTCCGGGACGGGAAATTGCGTTGATCCCACGGAGCGGACGGAGAGCGAAAGACATATCGCGGATGGAGAACGAACCACCAGCCAGATTGGCAGGGATCGTGGAATCGAGAAACGTTTCCACGGAGTGATAGTTGATTCCGCGGGGCGGTAGCTCCGCCCTACAAGACTTCCTTGCCGCCGGACTGAAGCTTGCGGACATATTCCAGGTAAGCGGCGATGTGCTTTTCATAGCCGCGGTCGGTGGGCACGTAGTAGGTCTTGTCCACGCCGAGATAATCCTGGTCGGGGCTGACCCCACCGGCGAAATCGTGGCTGTATTGATAGCCCTTGGCGTTGCCCCACTGCTCGGCCATGCCCGGATGCGGTGCGTTGCGGAGGTGTCGTGGGACGGGGATAGTGCGGTTGTTTTTCACGTCCCCGCTGGCGGCGGCGATGGCGCGGTAGGATGCGTTGGACTTGGGCGCGCAAGCCATGTAGATCGCCGCCTGGGCCAGGGTAAGCTGGCATTCGGGCAGGCCGATCTTTTCGGTGATGTCGAACGCGGCCGCCGCCACGCAGATCGCGCGGGGATCGGCGTTGCCGATGTCCTCGCTGGCCAGGATNNGCGCTGATGGCGTCGTAGTGCTGGTCGCCGGCGGAGTCGTACTGGACGGCTTTGGCCTGGATGGACTCCTGCGCGACGGCGAGGTCGAAGACCACCTTGGCCCCCTCGTCGCCGGCGGAGCGAAGCTGGCTCATCACCCCCACCTCCAGCGCCGTTATCGCCCGCCGAGCGTCACCGTCGCTGATGCGCGCCAGATGCTCCAGGGCCTCAGGCGTCGCTTCGATATGGTATTTGCCCAGTCCGCGATCCTTGTCGGCCAACGCCCGCCCCAGCAGCGCGATGATGTCCGCCTCCGACAGCGCAGCGAACTCAAAGATCGTAGACCGCGACAGCAGCGGCGAGGTGATGGTAAAGAACGGATTCTCGGTGGTAGCACCAATCAGGATGATCGTGCCGTTTTCCACGTCGTCCAGCAACACGTCCTGCTGTGCGCGGTTGAAGCGGTGCAGTTCGTCCATGAACAGCACGGTCCGCTTGCCCGCCGTCGCCAGGGCCACCCGGGCCTGCTCGATGATGTCGCGGACCTCCTTGACCGTCGCCGAGGCCGCGTTAAGCATATGGAAACGGCAGCCGCAATGGCGGGCGATGACGTGGGCGATGGTGGTCTTGCCCGACCCCGGCGGGCCGTGGAAGACCAGCGAGGACAGCCTGCCGGCCTCCAGCATCCGACGCAGCATCTTGCCGGGGCCTAGGAAGGCGTCCTGGCCGAGAACCTCGTCGATGGTCCGCGGCCTCATCCGCACCGCCATCGGCGCGTTGGCGGCAATGGCCTCCTCCTCGCGTTGCTTGAACAGGTCCATGCCCATAGTCTTCCAGCGGCCATTATAGTCCCCACAGACACCCCCTGTCGATTCCGGGCATCGAGGGTTCCGCGACGTTTGACATTGGCGAGCATTGAGATTAGAGTGATGTATAGTCAATCTGTGTGCATGTCGCGCATTCACTGTCGCAGACGGTCCAGGGAAGGAGCATATCCATGTTCGACGATGATGGCAGGTTTTCCTGGGTACTTCGATTGGCACGAGTCTGGATCATTGCCGCATGGGCCTTCCTGGCCCTGGCGGCCGCCACGACCATCCTGATGGCCGTATTGAGCCTGCGGGCCGGCACGGGGGCGACGGGTTTCTTGCCCTTTGCCGCCGCCTTGGTGGCGGAAGCGGCATTGGCGGTGTGGGTGCTGGTGGTCTACGGAATCCTCCAGATGGCCGTCAGCGGGCAGGAGTCCCTGGCGCAATCCAACGGCCGACTGGCTCGCCTGGAGAGCGTGCTGGAGGACCTCTCGATTGGCACCAAGTCACTCACCGACATGGTCAGGCTCTCCGACCGCGCCAAGCGGTTGATCTGCCAGGAACAGGAGGTCGAGGCACTGCGCGAGACGATCCGGCGCGAGCTGACCCTTGGGGACTACGAGGCCGCCGATGCCATGATCGACGCCATCGAGAAGGACCTGGGCTACGCCGACGAGGCCGCCAGGATGCGAGAGGAAGCCATCGCCGCCCGACGAGCGACGATGGAGGAGAAGATCGACGCCTCCGTCGCCCGTATCCAGGGCATTATTGACCGCCGCGACTGGACCCGCGCCGCCGGCGAGGCCCAGCGGCTTACCCAGTTGATGCCCCAAAGCGACAAGATCGCCTCCCTGCCGCAACGGATCGAGACGGCCAAGGCACATCACAAACGCGAGTTGCTACAAGCCTACGGCGAGGCCATCCGTCGCAACGACATCGACCGTGGAATCGACCTGCTGAAGCAATTGGACCCCTACCTGACCGCCCAGGAGGCCGCCGCATTGCAGGAATCCGCCCGCGGCGTCTTCCGCGCCAGGCTTCACAACCTGGGCGTTCAGTTCGCCATCTGCGTCACCGACCAGCGATGGGCCGAAGCCGTCGCCACCGGCGAGCAGATCGTGCGGGAATATCCCAACTCGCGGATGGCCGTCGAGGTCCGCTCCAAGATGGAAAACCTGCGCAGCCGTGCGTCGGGAACCGTCGCAATCGCCAAGTAGCCTCACCCCGCACATCGACTTTTGTCAGCGGCTTATGACGAAGATCGCCAGATCGGCGTTGAGGTTGGCGTCGGTGGTGATCTCTTTGCCGGCCTCTGTATCCAGGGTAATGCGGCGGTGAATGGTAATACCCTGCTCAACGCAGAATTCCTCGAAATCCGCAATGGAGAAGAAGCGGATATTGGGCGAGTTGTACCACTTGTATCGCAGCAGTCCGGATGTTTCCGGCGCGCGGCCTTGCTCGACCAGGAACGTCCGCAACTTGTGATAGGCGAAGTTGGGAAAGCTGACGATACATCGCCTGCCCACCCGCAACATGTCACTGACGACGGCCTCCACATCGCGAACGGCCTGGAGTGTTTGTGAAAGGACCACGTAATCGAACTGCCGGCTGGCGAAGGCGAGAAGGCCCTTGTTCAGGTCCGCCTGTACCACGTCCAGGCCCCGCCTCACGCAGGCGACGATGGCCTGCTCGTCCAGTTCCACGCCGATGGTAAACTCATGCCCGCGGCGGCAAAGCCTGCTAAGCAGCTCGCCGCCGCCGCAGCCCAGGTCCAGCACGCTGGTGTTGGGAGCGATTAGATCGACGATCCGGTCGTAATCCAGCCGCTCCGAATGGAAGATGCTGGTGGGAGCCTGCCCGCCGCGGTCCGCCGCGGATTCCGTCTCTTCCATCCGGCCATCCACGTGCGCCAGGAACGCGCGGATAAGTTCTCCGTAGCGATCCACGTCGTCGGGCAACAGGAACGCGTCGTGTCCGCAAGAGCTGTCCACATTGCAATAACTGACTTCCTTGTTGGTGGCGATCAGGGCGTTGACGATCTGTTGCGATTCCTCCGGCGAGAACAGCCAGTCGCTTGTAAAGCTTATCACCAGCCATCGGCAGCGGCTGGCCTTCAATTTCTCCGCCAGTTTTCCCGGGTTGTCGCCCAGGTCGAAAAGGTCCATCGCCATCGAGATGGCGATGTAGCTGTTGGCGTCGAATCGCTCGACGAACTCGGCGCCCTTATGGCCCAGGTAGGAACCCACTGAGAATTTCTTCTCGAATTCCACGCTCACCTCGCGCGGCTGAAGGCGGTTGGCGCCGAATTTCTGGCGCATCGCCTCGCGTGACAGGTAAGTAATGTGCCCGATCATCCGCGCGATGGCCAGCCCGACGTTGGGGCGCGGGCCTTCGTCATAGTACTGCCCGCCGCGAAAGCCCGGGTCGCGAACGATGGCGTTGCGGCCCACCACGTCGAACGCCAGCGCCTGGCTGGACAACCGGGCGGAGGAGGCGATGGGAATCGCCCCGCCGACGCGCTGGGGAAACTTCGTCGCCCAGCAGAGCACCTGGTGTCCGCCCATCGAACCACCCACCACCGCCAGCAGCCTG
>PMBX01000057.1 GCA_003153915.1 Phycisphaerales bacterium | reverse complement strand
CCCGCGCGCTCGCCCAGGCCGTTGACGGTGCACTCCACCTGTCCGGCCCCGGCACGGACGGCCGCCAGGGAGTTGGCCACCGCCAAGCCCAGGTCATTGTGGCAATGAACCGACAAGACCGTCTCCTTGATGTTTGGAACCTTGGCGATGAGGTGTCGGACCAGGTCGCCGAACTGCGCGGGCATGGCGTAGCCGACGGTGTCGGGGATGTTGACGGTATTGGCCCCGGCCTCTATGACGGCAGTTACGACCTCCACCAGGAAGTCCCACTCCGTCCGCGAGGCGTCTTCCGGGCTGAACTCCACGTCCTTGACAAGCGCCTTGGCCATCTTGACGCCCTCGACGGACATCTTGACGATCTCTTCCTTGGCACGCTTGAGCTTGAACTGGCGGTGAATGGCGCTGGTGGCGCAAAAGACGTGGATGCGCCCCCGTTCGGCGGACTTGACCGCATCAGCCGCTCGGACGATGTCTTTTTCCACCGTGCGGGCCAGGGCGCAGATGACCGGCCCGCGTATCTCGGAGCACACGGCCTGTACGGCGTCGAAGTCGCCCGGACTGGTGATGGGGAAACCGGCCTCGATAACATCCACGCCCATCGCCGCCAGCGCCCGGCCGACTTCCAGCTTCTCGGCGATGTTCATGCTGCATCCGGGGGATTGCTCCCCGTCGCGGAGCGTGGTGTCGAAAACGATGATTTTACGATTGTCGGACATATTCCTTCTCCCGTGTTCGTTGACCATATCCTGTTGATTCGGTAAGAGAAAATCCACACTAAAGCCACACTTTGCCGGCAGTTCCACCGGCCCGAGGCAGCATGTAGCCGGGACGGAATCGCCCGGCATGGGTCTCCTGCATCCAGCGGCATAAGAAAACCATAGAAGTCTTCATTGCTCATTTCCTTGCCAATAGATTGATTCGCCGGAAAGGCACGAAGCATCTTCCGTCGGCGCCGACGGTGCGACGGGTGATCTCCTCGACGACCTCTTCACGAAACCTCTGCCGGTCCGCCGGCGGCAAAACCGCCAGAAACGGAATCAGACACGGCTGATCCACCCAACGGATCATCACGTCGGAATTGTCAAACCAGCGATCCTTGTTCTCCGACCATACCTTCGCTTCCCGAAAGCCCGCTGATCGAACAAGTTCGTCGTATTCCTCGCCGGCAGGCATGTACCAGGGCCATTGGAAGTCGTTGAAAGCAGCGGCGAATAGCGGCCGTTTCATGACCTGACCAACGGCTTCATCGAAGGGTTTTCCCGTGCCCGCCGCGGCGAAGTTGAACCGCGCCCACCCGCAAGGGCGAAGCGATCGCATGACCGCCTCCAACATCCGCCGATGGTCCTTGATCCAGTGCAGGGTCGCATTGGAGAAGGCCACGTCGAATGCCTCGACGAAATCCATGTCGTTGATGTCCATTCGAGAAAAACTCAGGTTATCGGAGGCGAGTTTGGCCGCCGCCTCGATCATCCCATCCGATGAGTCGATGCCCAGGACAAAGCCCGCGGGAACCCGGGCCGCAAGTTCCGCCGTCAACATGCCGGCTCCGCAACCCAGATCAATGATCCGCTCATACCCACTCAATGGAAGCTGGCCGATGATCTCCTTGCCCCATTCCTTCTGGTGGCCGGATGCCCGGCGATACTGTTCGGCATTGAAGTCCAACTTGTCCATGATTGGCTCCTCTTGGCCAGCCCATCGTCATAAAAAAAAAGCCCCGCGACCTTTTTGGGATCGCGGGGCTGGAGTCAGCCGTAAAGTCCGCGATCCGTCAGCGCAGCAGAAGCCCCAGTGCTAGCAACAGGCTCAGGCTGCAAATCTGACGGACCATAGTCATATGCCTCAGACAGCTATTATTATCGTCCCGGCCGGAGAGAAATCAAGAGAAATCCCGTTGTCACTATCGTGGCCACGTTCACTACCGCTTCAGGCAATGAGGGATGCCTTCCGGCGGCGCTTTGTGTAATGATAAATACTGTTTGCCGAATTGCCCTTGCACAAACTCTTAATCCATGTAACATAAACGACCGGTCCCTGGGAAAATAGTCTTGGGGTTCTTGGCATGTAATGGACCGGAGAGGCTCGCCGGCCAGTAGTACGAGTTGGGATGGGCCGTGAGCCATCGCCCAATAGCAGACAAGGAGTTGAGGATGCGTGCGATCGTCACTCGGCTGATGAGCGACAAGAGGCGCGAGAAGGTCCTGGTGGACAACTGGCCCGACCCCCCAATGCCCGTCGGCAACCAGGTCAAGACGCAGACGTTGTATTCTGGGGTGACCAACGGCACTGAACGAAACGACCTGATCCGCGGCAACTACGCGAATCCGGACGATAAACTTCCGGCGGGCTGGGGCTACCAGAACGTCGGTAAGGTCGTCGAGGTCGGGCCGGATGTCAAGGAACTCAAGGTGGGCGACGTGCTCTACATGAGCCAGGACCACGTTGAGTATTGTATCGAGGCCGAGGGCGAGCTGCATTGCAAGCTGCCGGATGAGGTGGACCCCAAACATGCGGCGCTATTCGGCATGGCAAGCGTGGCGATGCGGTCCTGCCGCAACGCAGAACTCCGCATGGGGCAGAAGTTGCTGGTGGTGGGCGCGGGATTCATCGGCCAGGTCGCGGCCCAGATAGCTAATGTCATGGGCGCGCGAGTAACGATCTGCGATATCGACGAAGGGCGACTGGACCTGGCCCGCAAGATCGGCGCCGCCGAGTGGGTTCTGAACACTTCCGGCGAGGGTTGGGCCAAGAACATCAAGGACCGCACCTACAACGCCGTGCTGGACGTGGCCGGCGTGGTGGGCATGGAAGACAAGCTCATCCGTGCCACGGCCGTCCGCGGGACGGTGCTTTTCATCGCCGGAAGGTTCAAGGTCGAGTACGCGTTCAACTACGGCCAGGGACGCGAGATCGTCATCAAGCAAAACAGCCACTTCGGCAACGATGACCTGGCCAATATCTGCCGCTTGGTAAAGCGGGGCATGGTCAAGATCGGCCCGCTTATTCAGGACGTGGTTCCCGCGGCCCAGGCTAAGCGCATTTACGATATCCTGCGCGACGAGCCTAACAAATTACGCGGAACTGTCTTTACTTGGTAGGAAAGGAGAATACACATGTCCGGCGATGGGTCGATACGGCTGGCTGTCGTGACTGGTGGGCACTCGTTTGACGTGGTCAACTTTCACAAGCTCTTCCGCGGGCTGGGGGATTTCGACATATATATCCAGCACATGGATGATTTCGCCAGCGCGAGCGAAAAAGACCGCGACGCATACGATGTGGTGGTCTTCTACATCATGTTGATGGACGGCCCGACGGACGAGGGACTGCCGTGGTACTGCGGTACGCCCCTGGCCGCCCTGGAGCATCTGGGGGCGACCAAGCAGGGCATCCTGGTGTTGCACCACGCGATTCTGGCGTACCGGCAGTGCGGCGTGTGGAATGACATTGTCGGCATCAAAGATCGCAAGTTCAAATATCACGTCGGCCAGTCGATCCACGTGGACGTGGGCGCTACGGGCCACCCGATCACTAAGGGCCTGCAAGGCTGGGACATGGTGGACGAGATCTACACGATGAACGACGCCTCGCCCGCCGACGGCAACGAGATACTGTTGTCGGTTAATCACCCCAAGAGCATGAAGCACATCGCCTGGACNNTGGACGAGGCAGCACGGCAAGTCGCGGGTATTCAACTTCCAGTCCGGCCACGATGATGAGACATGGGCGAATGCCAGTTTCCGGCAGGTGCTCTCTGGCGGCATCGCCTGGTGCGCAGGGCGGATCTGAGGATTGTGCCTTCCGAAAATGCGTCGAGGGCCTTATGGCCTGGAGATAAAGCCGATCTCCGCCAGCCAGGCGGCGCAAAGAGTAGTCCAGACCGCCACGGCTGGTTCGTTTAGCGCCAGGCCCAAACCATGTTTTCCGTGCGGGAAGACATGAAGGGCAAACGGCACGGCCGAGCGGCGAAGGCTTTGTGCGAACAGCAGGGAGTTCTCCACGGGCACCGCGTCATCGTCGGCGGTGTGCCACAGAAAGGAGGGGGGCGTCCGGGGCGTGACGCGGTTTTCCAGGCTAAGGTAATTGCGCATCTCCTCGCTCGGTTGCGGTCCCAGCAGGTTGACCATCGATCCGTTATGCCGATGCGGTCCGAAGGTCAGCACGGGGTAGCAGGCCACCAGGGCGTCGGGACGACACGAGAGGCGATCGACGGAATCGGCGGCGCCGGGGTCGCCGTCGTCAAAGATCGTCGCGGCAGAAGCGGCCAGGTGGCCGCCGGCGCTGAAACCCAGGATACCCACCCGGCGGGGGTCGATGTTCCACTCCGCCGCCTTGGCGCGGGCGAGGCGAATGGCCCGCTGCGCGTCGCAGAGTGGTGTGGGGTGGCGGTAGGGGGCCACGCGATAGTCCAACACCAAGCCGGCGACCCCCAACCCACAAAGCCACCGGGCGATTGGTAAGCTCTCGTGAGCGGCCCGGCCTTGATAAGCACCACCGGGGCAGACCACTATCGCCGCCGTCGGTGTCGCGGAGGCGGGCAGGTGCGGGGTCAGGGTCGGACGGTCTTGCGGACCGGCGCCCAACGCACTTGGCGCGCCTTGGGGCCAGAGCGGAAGGGGATCGGGGATTTTAGCGTTGTCTGTCAAGGAATGACCGCGCGTCCGGTAGCCGTGGGCAAAACGGCCCGGCCGGTGCGGGGTAGCGGATGCACAGTTCCGCCGGTGGCGGGCTGCCCCTTGTCGTTGGGCAAGACGAATCGCAGCACGTACGTCATCAGGATCAAGCCGCACAACGTGGCGACGGCTGCGTAGGCGCTGGCGGCGGGGATGATGTTGGCCGTGGGCTGGAAGGTCGCCCCGGCGCCGCCGTTGGAGATAGCCATCGCCCGGTAGAAGTTCAATCCGCAAGCCAGCAGCCAGCCGGTCAAATAGACCCCGCCCATGATGCCCGCGGCGTTGCAGACCTGCATCAGGATCATCCGCCACCGCTTGGCGGAGCTTTTCCCTCGCGCCAGGTGGTAGAGTTCCACAAACGGCATGGTGAAGGCCAACAGGATATAAAAGATCCCACCGATACCGGTGCCAGGAAGTCCGGCGACCATACTCTCAATGCCCTTTCTCGTAGACCCGTAGAGTCCGGCGAAGTACCAGTTCGCTCCACAGAGCCTCCAGGATGAACAGACTGTTTACTGCCCGCAGCACGAAGAAACTCGGGATGCTCGTCAATGCTTTCCAGATTTCGCCCCGCCGCGCCGCCTTGACTAACACTGGGAAGGCCACCGCCGGGGCGTCAATGAGATAACCAAATAGAAATAAAGGGCTTACAAATATCGACAGCAACGGCAGAGCGATAAGGTACGCCAAGGACGCGAACACCGCGTCCCACATCGCCACGGTCACCGTCCAGGATAAAAACGGTATGTCCAGCACCTTGCGCCAGTGTAGCCGGACGTTCTGGACGAACCCGTGGCTCCATCGCTTCAGTTGCTTACGCATGAAATCGAAGTTGTGGGGTTCCACCGGATAGCAGACGGCCTCGGGGATGAACCGCACGCCGTGGCCGGCCTGGTAGAAGCTCCAGGTAAGGTCCATGTCCTCGGCCATGGTGCGGGTGGACCAGCCGCCGTTGGCCCGCAGGACTTCCGTGCGATAAATCGAAAAGCACCCGGAGGAAATCAAAGGCCGGCGGTAATAATCCTGTATTGGTTTGTAGAAGGAGAAGGCGAAGAGGTATTCGATGTAGCGCCCGCGCTCCCAAAGCGTTCGGACGTGCCGAGGCAGCACGAATCCGCAGGCGGCGCTGACGGTGGGGTCTTCCATCGCCTCCATCAGCTTGGCGATACCGTCGGGGGCAAGCGTCGTATCGGCGTCGATGGCCATTGTGAACTCGCTGCGCACGGAGTCCAGGGCATAGTTCTGCGCGCCGGCCTTGGAACCTGTGTTGGTGGGGGGTCGCAGCACGGTTACGCCGAAGGAATGGGCGATTTCGGAGGTGTTGTCCGTCGAGCAATCGTCGATGACAATGACCTCTTGGGGTGGCAGGGTCTGGGCCGCTAGGCTGCGCAACGTGTCGGCCAGCGTGCTCGCCTCGTTGTAGGCGGGCACAAGCACGGTCAACTTGCTATTGCCACTCGGTTCGTCCATCTGATTCCATCCCGCCGCATGATCGGCTGGACCTTATCCTTATCAAAAACACGTGCGCACATCCCGCCACCCGCCGCACCTGGGGCGCAACCAGGCCCCATCAAGGTACTTGAGTCCTGCTGCCTTGAGTGCAACGGCCTCGGAAGGGCTTGGAGGCCAGGCAGCAGATCTTAGGCCTGATTCACGGGAACTATATGCAGCCGCCCGGGTTTTGTCAAGCGCATGAAACATTCAATTATCCGGGATAAATTCGGACATTGCGCGAAGGATCGGAACCATGTACACGGAACCTGGAGTAAGGAAGTGGTTCTTTTGTCCAACGGGTTCCGGGTTTCCGAGTTCCGTCCTCTTTGTTCGTCTTGTTCGCGTCAGTTCGCGGCTAATCCGCCGTCTTCTTCCCGGATTTATTGAGCCGCGGCCTCCAGCGGGAGGGTGACGACGAAACAGGTTCCCTTATTCGGTTCAGAATGGACCTGAATCGTCCCGCCGTGTTCGTGGATGATGCGTTGCGTGGTGGGCAGGCCCAGCCCGCTGCCGTTTTTCTTGGTGGAGAAATAGACCTGGAAGACCTTTCGCAGGTCTTCGGGGGGAATGCCCGGGCCGGTGTCGATGATTTCCAGCACGGCCTGGCCGCGGTCGGCGGACAGCTTCATGAGCAACTCCCCGCCCTGGTCCATGGCCTGGACGGCGTTGATCATCAGGTTCAGGACGGCCTGCTTGAGGAGGTTGGCGTCAACATTGCAGAGGACGGGCTGGTCTGGGGTGGCGGTTCGCAGGACCACGCGGGCGGCCTGGGCCTGGGGGGTGAAGAAATCTGTCAACTCTCCCAGCAGGCCGCGAAGGTCGATGACGGCGGGTTGCAGCTCGTGTTTTCCCGCGTAACGGAGAAAATCCTCCAGGATGCCCTTGAGCCTATTGGCTTCGGCCTGGACGCTGTTGAGGCGCGTCAGCCAGCGGCGGTGGAGGGGGTCGTCGTGTAGCTGGAGGTCTTCCGCCAGTAGCTTGAGATTGATGTTGACCGTCGAGAGGGGGTTCTTGATTTCGTGGGCCAGTCCGCCGGCCAGTTGACCCAGCTCGACGAGTTGTTCCTGCCCCTTGGCCCGCTCGGACAACCTGCGCGCAATATGCCAGACACGTCTGGTTCCCCAGCGGCCCAGCAGAACCCAGACAGGCCCGCCCAGGACGACCCCGATTAGTAGCCAACATGCTTCCATCAGCAACCCTTTTCATGCCAACGACGGATGCGTTCGCGTCCATCCGGGCGGCTGGTGAAGCATTACCGAAGAAGGTTACGTCGATACTGTCGGGCCGATGCCGTCGATAACAGCGGGCTTTGCCACATTGCGGGCCTGGAAGCCCTTGTCGCCCTTGACCAGTTCGTAGTCCACCATCTCGCCATCCTTTAGTGCCCGGAATCCCTCGCCAAGGATGGAGGTATAGTGGACAAAGACATCCTGGCCTTCGTCACCGACGATGAAGCCGTAGCCCTTCTTTGGGTCAAACCACTTGACCTTGCCTGTGGGCATTGGGTCACCTCCTTAGTGCCCATTCTGCCGCCGGGAAAGAGACGTCCGTGCCTGCATCGCCCGCACGGCGACCGCGCCCCGAACAAAACGAGCTGCGGAGGTTGTGTTCCCATGTGCCGGCCTGGTTACTTGCAACGGCCGGCCCCACGAACAATCTGTCCTTTACTCAATTGTGACAGGCCGAGCCAGAACGTCCTGGCTCGGACCGGGGTGTGCTTTTCCTGCGATGGATGTGTCCGGCTGAAGGATCAGGCGATTCATTTACGGCTTCTGCTCCTCGCGCATCGCCGCCTTGCGGGACAGCTTTACGCGGCCTTGGTCGTCGATGGCGATCACTTTCACGGCGAGTTCATCGCCCAGCTTGCAGGCATCGGCGACGTTCTTTACAAATTTCGTATCGAGTTCGCTGACATGGCAAAGGCCATCCTGTCCGGGGAGGATCTCGATGAAGGCCCCAAACTCACGGATGGAAACTACCTTTCCTTTATATATTTTGCCAACCGCGACCTCCTCTGTCAAGCCCTCGACGGCACGTTTTGCATCCTCGGCGGCCTGGGCGTTGACGCTGGAGATATAGACCGTCCCATCGTCCTCGATGTCGATGGTCGCGCCGGTGTCGGCCTGGATCTTGTTGATGGTCTTTCCGCCCGGCCCGATGACCTTGCCGATCTTTTCGGGATTGATCTTAACCAGCAAAATCCTTGGGGCATAGGCGCTCAATGCCGGTCTGGAGGCCGCCAGCACCTGGTTCATCTGGTCCAGGATCGTCAAGCGGGCCTTGCGGGCCAGTTCGACGGCCTCGACAGCGTCCTTGGCAACCTTGACGCCGCCGCCCTT
>PMBX01000174.1 GCA_003153915.1 Phycisphaerales bacterium | reverse complement strand
TGGTGCGTGGGCAACGAGATGTTTGGCCCCTGGCAACTGGGCTTCATGCAGATGGAGCATTACACGCTCAAGCATAACCAGGTGGCGGAGAAGATGTGGCAGGTGGACCCCACCATCAAGCTCACCGCCGTCGGCGATTTGACCACGATCAACAAGGAGAACGACCCCAACCAGGCCAAATCCGGCAAGACCTGCTCCTACATCATGCTCGAACAATGCGCCGACCACATGTCGATGCTGTCGGAACATTTCTATTGCGGCCGCGTGCCGTGGAAGGATAACGGACGCACCAACTTGCTGACGCATGTCGGAATGCTGCGCGATTCCATCCGCGAGAAGGCCGACGGCCATCGCAAGCTCCAGGCAGGCCTGACGAACCTCCAGGGGCGCATCATGCCGATCACAATTGACGAGTGGAACTTCTGGCATCGCGAATACAGCTATGGCGAACTCGGCTGCACCTATGAACTCTCCGATGGCCTTGGTGTGGCGGCTGGCCTTCACGAGTTCTTCCGCCAAAGCGATATCATCCACATGGCGCACTACGCCCAAACCGTCAACGTCATCGGCGCCATCAAGACCACCAAAACGGCGGCCGAGATGGAAACCACCGGCCTGATGCTGCAAATGTATCGCGCCCACTACGGCGAGATCCCGCTGCGTCTGGACCAGGCTTTTGGCGATAGTGACATCGTGGCGGCGCTGACCCGGGACGGCAAGACGCTCACCCTCGGCGTGATGAATCCCTCCAGCTCGGAACTCGAATTGCAGCCGGCGCTTTCCGGCGCGACCTTCGCCGGAACCGCCACCCGCTGGCACGTTAGCGGACCCAATGCGGAGTCCCATAACACCCCCGGAAAACCGCGCGTGGTGGACATCACAAAGACCGACGACCTCTCCACCTCAACGCTCCGAGTGCCGCCGTTGAGCGCCGCCGTGTTCCGCATCCCGCTGAAGTAGTAAGCCGACCTGGCTATCAAAAAGCCATTTCCGGCAGTCTCTGCGGGGTAGCCCTCAGTTGGGTGAGGCGTTTTCGCCGAAAGCGCCTCCCTCAGGCCGCCTCGGCGAGGTGGGCCCCACCAAAGACCGGAGGCTGGTGGCAGTCGGCCGAGATGGACAATTCTGGAAAAGTGAATGAATAATGTAACCTTCGGATCGTAGTTGTAGTCTAAAGAGCAGAATTATGTATAAGACGAAGCGAGTTTTAGTTTGTTGTGCGGCGGGAATTCTATCGCTCAGCGCGATGGCCGCGGATTGGACGCAGTACCGGGGACCCAACGGAGACGGGAAGTCCAATGAGAAGGCGCTGGCGGCCTGGCCGGCGGAGGGGCCGAAGGTACTGTGGAAGATCAAGGTCGGGGGCGGCGTGGGTTCGATGGCAATTGTTGGGGGCAAGGTGTTTGTGGGCGTGCAATCGAGCGACGCGGAGCATTGCGTCGCGTTGGATCTGAAGACCGGTAATCAGCTCTGGACTTCGGAAGTGGATCCGCAGTCGATGGCGAAGCGAGGGATGGGGAACGGCGGTCCGGGGCCGTTCACGACGCCGGCGGTGTCGGACGGGAAGGTTTATGCGACGAGCACGTTCCTGAAGATCGCGTGTTTGAACGCGGCAGACGGGAAACTGATTTGGCGGCATGATTTGCCGAAGGAAAATGCGGGGCAGTTGAACGAGATGCCGATAAAGACCTGGGGCTCGGCGACTTCGCCGGTGGTGGAGGGGGACCTGGTGATTATGATGGGCGGCGGGCCGGACCAGACGTTCATCGCGTTCAACAAGAATACGGGGGACGTGGTTTGGAAGAAGCACACGGACGTGGTGACGCAATCGACGCCGGTTCCAGCGGTTATTGATGGGGTGCGACAGTTGATCTTTTTTGCCAAGGGCGGGTTGTGGTCATTGGATCCCAAGACGGGGGACGTTTTATGGAAATTTGCGGCCAAAACCGCGATGGCAACGGGCGCTTCACCGGTGGTTGAGGGGAACGTAGTGTTTTTCTCGGCGGGCTACGGGACGGGCGGCGGGGCATGCGAAGTGAAGAAGACGGGAGACGCGTTTGAAGCCAAGGCGCTGTGGACGACGGCGGGCAAGAACGCAACGCAGTGGTCGACGTCGGTGATTAAAGACGGGTATATTTACCTGATCAACGACGGCGGAGGCACGGACGGGGCGAAACTGCAGTGCACGGAGCTGAAGACGGGTGCGGCGAAGTGGACGGGGCCGGCGGTGGGTCAGGGTGAATTGCTGCTGATTGACGGGAAACTTGTGATACAGGGGTCGAAGGGGGCGTTGATCCTGGCCGATCCGAGCCCGGAGGCGTACAAGGAGCTTTCCAGGGCTCAACCTTTGACCGGCCAGGCATGGGGATTACCGGCGTTTTCCGACGGCATACTTGTGTACCGGGCAACGACGGAATTGGCGGCGGTAGAGTTGAAGCCGTGAAGATATGGGGATGAATCTGGAGAGTCAGACCCGGCGCAAGCCGGGTTTTTTTATGGCGACAATTGATGAAGTAATTTCCTCCACCAGATACTCCAACCCCAAATCTCGGTAAAGAAATGGTCAACAAATGGTAAACTCCGGTTCCCGCTTGCCGCCGGATTTGGAAGACCAATGGCGTTGTGGCGCTGGGACTCCACCTCGCCTAGATGACCGGCGTGTCGGATGCAAACTTAGCCGCGCAGCGTACACCGCGGCATTCAGTCGTATTCGACACTGCTTGTCGCGATTGGAATCCTGACCAGGTCCTGTGTGTCGCCGCAGGTATTCCGCGGAGGCATGCGTCTGGCGGGAGAGGAAAGCATCGAGAGCATTGCGGTCAGAATCTCGTCATTTGGACAAACAGGAACCTTGACGAGCTGTTCCTCCGCTGGTTCTATGAGTTCATGCAACGCGCACTGCGCATCGAACGGCCCGGCGGGCGGTATCATGTCACCGCCCGCGGGAACGAAAGGTTGCTATCTCCCGGTGAGGAATTACTGGGCCGTTTCGCGCCCGACTGGAGACAGTACGCACTAGCCCCAATCACTTGCTGCAGATCCGATAACCGACCCTGAACACCCTGAATATGTTCAAAACCACTCTCCTAGTTGCCGCGCTGTTGTTGCTGCCGCCAATTGTCGAAGCCGCTGACGCGCCGGGCACCTCCGTCACCAATACCAGCGGAACCGCCATCGCGGCGCCTGGCCCCGCTCGCGGTGCCGCGCGGGGCGCGGATTCCGCCGCGACGGGTCGCGGAGCAGGGCGTGGGGGGCGCGGCATGCGCGGCGCGGCGCCGCCTCGGCCGGATCCATTGCCGCCGTTCTACGATCCCAAACTAACGCTCGAGAAACGGATCAACGATCTGGTGTCACGGCTCACGCTCGAGGAGAAGGTCTCGCTCATGGGCATGAACTCGGCCTCAATCTCGCGCTTGGGCATCGCTCCCTATCGATGGTGGAATGAAGCCCTCCACGGCCTGGCCAACGGTACCGCCACAGTCTTCCCCAATCCCACCGGCCTGGCCGCCGCGTGGGACCCCAACCTGCAACACGAGATGGCCGGGGTTATCGGGATCGAGGGCCGCGCCCGTCACGCCGCCCAGGGCTCCGGGCTCGACTTCTGGGCGCCCAACATCAACCTGCTCCGCGACCCGCGCTGGGGCCGCGCCCAGGA
>PMBX01000234.1 GCA_003153915.1 Phycisphaerales bacterium | reverse complement strand
AGGCTGTGGCAGTTCTGGTCGATGCTGAACATGGACTGGTCAGTATAACCGCCTTAGGCGGGACTCTCGACGGTCAGCTGTCGGATGGCAGGATTTTTCAATTTTAATCGCACAAGACCGCAAAATCACCAAGCTCACGAAGGCAACAAAGGCCTCAAAGAAAGAGATTGATAATCTTCGCTGTTCTTTGCGATCTTCGAGATAGTGGTGATCTTCGTGATCATTTCTAATCCGAGAACCTAAAAGGCCCTGTGCCCCATCGAACGGGTCTATGAAGCTGGCGATTGTGCCGGTAAACTACCGGTATGAAGGTTCTGGCGGGATTGACCAAGCCACGGATGGTGGCGCTGCTGGTTGCGGCGGCGTTGGCGATGTCGCTGGCGGGCCGGGGTTGTTCCTCGCGGCTGCGCAATGCGGTACAACCATTGCTGACTCCCTTCGGTGACGCGGGGATGTACCTGGCCGTGGCGCTACGCGGCGGAGGCCGCGGCGAGGGGCTTTCGCCAAGGGATGCCCGCCAATTGCGGGAAGAAAACCAGCGTCTCCTCGGCGAGGTCAACTTCTACCGGCGACAATGGGAAGAAGCCCGCCGGGATCTGGACAACGTCCAGAAACTCCGCGCCAGCTTCGCTCCGGCCATCGGTACCGCCTGCGAGATCATCCCCGCCAGGGTGGTCGCCGAGGATTCGCTGCCCTACGGGCAGACGCGGGCGGTCAACGTCGGCGCCAGACAGGGAGCGATGAGTGGTTCGGCGGTTATTCTGACGGATCGGTCCAAGGCGTTGCCCACGGATCTGGCGGTGGTGACGACATCGGCTTTGGTGGGCCGGCTGGTTGACGCCGGGGCATTCGTCGCCAGGATGCAATTGGTGACCGACCGCGACTTCAAGGTTTCCGCGCGAATCCGAAGGTTGGTGGACCCCAATCATCCGAGGGAGATCACCATTATCCGGGAGGGTTCCGCCGCCCGGGAGGTGCTCACCGAACACAATTCCGTGCCGCTGGATGTCCAAGCCGTCGGAGACGGGTCGAATGGGCTGGTCGTCTCACACGTACCAGAGATCGACAACGTGCTTCCAGGAGATCTATTGGTGACGGCCGGGGAGGGGCTGCTACCGGTGGAGATGGGCATCGGGCGGGTGCGCCAGGCCCAACGCGACCCGCAAAATCCGCATCACTTTACATTGAAGGTTGCCCCGGAGGCGGACCTTTCGAACCTGCGCGAGGTGTATATCGTCTTGCCACTTGCTCCGCCGTCGGCGCGGACGCCCAATGGAAGGGGGCGGTGATGCGCTGGGTTGGTTTCACCATCATGGTTTATCTCCTGATGCTACTCCAGACCACCGTTGGCAAGCTGTTGACGTTCCCGACGGAATCTTTGGGCGTGATCGGCCCCGACTTCTTGGCCATCGCAGCGGTGTTCCTGGCCTTGCGGGTCCGTGAAAGCAACGACGTGATGATCGCCGCCTGGTTCCTGGGTCTGGCCGTGGACCTGGGTAGCGCCGGCGGCGCGGGCGGTCCGACCGTAGTGGGACCGATGTCCCTGGCCTACATGTTGGCCGTGGCGGTGGTCTTTCGTATGCGAGAGGCCTTTTTCCGAGACCGCATCCCCAGCCAGGCGATCCTGTCGCTGGTTTTTTGCGTCCTGGCCCACGGTGCCTGGGTGACGGGGCAATCCCTTCTGGTCAGGGCCGATGCCACATGGTCGGGATATGGAGACATGCTGTTGCAGGCGGCGGGTTTGTCCTGCTATACCGCCGTGCTGATGCCACTGGCCTATCGCCTGCTGGTTCGCTGTGAACGCTGGTTTATCGTCGCCCATCCGGGCGGCGTCCGGCGCGGCAGGGCGATGCGATAACTGCACCGTCTCGCGATTCATCGCATATATATGGATGGATGAGCCTTGTACAACCGCAGAGTACAGACATTCCTGGCCCTCATCGCCCTGGTATTCCTGGGGATCGTCGTTCGTCTCTGGGGCTTGCAAATGGTCCGGGGCCAGGACTACCGCCTCCAGATCGAGAGGAATCTCCAGAAGCTGGACATCCTTCCGGCCAGCCGGGGCCAGATTCTCGACCGCCAGGGAGCCGTACTGGCAATCGACGAGCCTTGCTTTGAGTTCTGCCTGGACTACCACGTTCTGTACGGTTGGGTTCCCGGTGATCCCAACGATTCCTTTGCCACCGAAGCGGCGCAATGGCGCCGGCGTCAAGAGGCGGAATGGGTCAAAACAGGTCTTGCCGCGGACCTCGCTGACGCCAAGGAGGTCTATCTTCGCCGCCTCGCGGCTACCTGGAATACCGCCAGGGAACTGCTCGGTGGATCGGGAGACGAGCTTTCCCTGACCGTTGGTCGGATTGTCAGCCGCGTGGAGGCGATTCGCTCCTCCATGAACGAACCTGCAAAGATTGCGAGGGAACAGACGTGGTCTCACCCCATAGCCACGGGCCTGGACCAGGCCACCGCCACGGCGGTCAAGGCAAAGCTCGATGCTCTGGTGGGGGCCTCTGTGCGCCCCAGTTTCAAGCGACGTTATCCCTATGGGGGTTTGGCTTGTCACCTTATCGGCGTCACCGGAGAAGTCAGCGCCCAGGAGCAGGATCGGTTTAATCTGACGGACTCCCAAGCCGATACCGTGGCCCGCCTGGCTGGTAACTATCTTGGCGGCGACATCATCGGAAAAAGCGGCGTGGAACGCATGTGTGAGTCCACACTGCGAGGACGGAGGGGTTGCCAACGCCGCCACAAGACTAGCGGGCAGGTGCTGGAGGATACCCCCGCCGTCCAGGGTAATGACGTCCCCTTGACGCTGGACATTCATTTGCAGGAGGACTTGACCCGGTTATTCCCACCCGATGCGAGCGGCTGTATTGTCGTCTTGTCCGTGCCGCGTGGGGAGGTGTTGGCCATGGTGTCCATGCCGACCTTCGACTTGAACCGTTATCGGGCGGACTTCAAGAAACTTTCCTCCGATGATGTGATGTTCCCGTTGCGCCACCGGGCCGTGTCGCAGTTGTACCCGCCCGGTTCGACCATCAAGCCGCTGGTGGCCCTGGCGGCGTTGGGGGATGGAGTGGTCACGCCGGAGACGACCTACAACTGCACGGGATACCTGCTGGAAAACGAGCCGAATCGCTGGCGGTGCTGGACGGTCAAGCACGGGATACCCGGACACGGCCCGATGAATGTCCGCGATGGGCTGAAAAACAGTTGCAACGTATACTTCTATCACCTCGGCGGCGAGATGGGCGCGGCTCGTCTGGCGGCCGGGCTGGCGATTTTTGGCTATGCCTCGCCACCGGGTACCGGGCTTCTAGAGGAGCGCAGCGGAACGGTGGACGCCAATGCCTCCCTCGACGAATCGCGGTTAATGGCCATCGGACAAGGCCCCGTCGCCATCACGCCATTGCACGTGGCCGACGCCCTGGCGGCCGTGGCGCGCGGGACGTTTCTATCGCCGGTGCTGGTGCTGGAAGGCGGGCCTCCGCAGGTCCGCCGGCCTCTGCCATTCAGCCCCGTGCAACTGGAGGCCGTCCGCGAAGGGATACGGCGGGTCGTCAATGAACCTGGAGGCACGGCATACAAAATCTTCCATGGAGAAGACATCGAACCGTTACCGGTGGAAGTTGCCGGAAAGACCGGGACGGCGACAGTGGCAAGCTTGAAGACCGACGATGGGCAGGACCGCGTCGGCGACATGGCGTGGTTTGCCGGTTACGCTCCTTACGAGGATCCACAGGTCGCCGTCGCGGTGGTGGTAGAGTACGTCGAGGGCGGGGCGGCCATCAACGCCGGTCCCATCGCACGCGAAACCTTGCGTGTCTGTATGCGGCGGGGATACCTCCGCTGACTTGCCCATGCTCGAAACCCTCCGAACATACTTACGCTACACAAGCTGGCCCATAATAATGGCGGCGGCGGTGCTGGTTGTCTGGGGCCTGTTGGCCATAGGCGTAGCGGAGCAGGCGGATCCTACGATCAGAGGTTCTGTATCCAAGCAGGCCCACTTTGCGCTTGTCGCCGTGGCTGTGTTCGTCATCGCGACGCTTCTGCCATACCAGGCACTGGGACGTTATGCCTACCTGATTTTTGCCGTCACGCTGGCGTTGCTGGTGACTGTGCTATGCCTGCCGCCGATCCGTTATTCCCACCGCTGGATCGTCCTGGGTGAGCTGCAAGTGCAAATCTCCGAGATCGCCAAGCTTTCCTACATCATCATGCTGGCCTGGTACTTGCGATACCGCAAGAACTATCGACATCTGACGGGACTGGCCGTACCGTTTGTGCTTACGTTCGTTCCGTTGGGGTTGATCCTGGTGGAACCGGACCTGGGCACCAGCCTGTTGTTCCTTCCGACGTTGTACTTCATGCTTTTCATGGCCGGGGCCAAGTTGCGACATCTCTTGGGCATCATGGCCGTGGCGACGGCGGTGGTGTTGTTTCCCGTGCCACACGCTGTCGAACCGGGCCTGGCCAGACCGGTGATGGCCTACGGGGAACTGACGTTGGCGGGCCGGAGATACGCATTTTCAGCAGTGTCGCTGGCACTGATGGAACCCCACCAGCGCGCCAGGGTGGACGGCTGGCTGCACCAGGAGCAGCTCAAGGCCAGTGATGAGGGCTACCAATTGGCGCGGTCCAAGATGGTCATCGGCGCCGGGCGTCTGGGCGGTTATGGCGACTGGAACGAAGGCGAGATGTATTTTCAGATGCTTCCCGAGGACCACACCGACTTCATCTTCAGCGTGATCGCCGGCCGGTGGGGTTTCCTTGGATGCGTGGGGGTGTTACTGCTGTATTGCGTGATCTTCCTGCTGGGCGCCGAGATCGCCGTCATCACATACGATCCGTTCGGGAGATTGCTGGCGGTGGGTGTCCTGGCGCTGCTGTTCTCGCAGATCGTCATCAACATCGGCATGACGATGGGGCTGATGCCGGTCACGGGCATGACGCTGCCGCTGATGAGTTACGGCGGCTCGTCGTTGGTGATCAATGCCGCGGCGTTGGGGCTGCTGATAAACGTCGGACAGCGCAGGCCTGTCCTGCTGGGCCCCAGGCCCTTTGAGCACCGCCAGGAGGATTAAAGCATTTTACATTTGGGTGATAGCGCGGCGAGGCCACGTATCGCCGCGCATTGGAATATATGTTGGGCCGCAGAAGACCTGTGATGGCGGAAGATTCTCGCAACATGGCGGCTTGGGCGAATCGGACGGTCCCACCTCCGATAAGGGAGAGCCTGTCCTTGGCGGACGGCTACGAGACCGCCATGTATGTGCACGCGCCTCCGGCGGGGGACCAGGGCCATCCGGTGTTGTATCTCCACGGCATCCAGTCCCATCCGGGCTGGTTTGTCGCCTCGGCGTCGGCGGTGGGGGAACAAGGCCATTTCGTCTTTCAGGCCACCCGCCGTGGTAGCGGAGACAGTCCCCCCCCGCGCGGCCATGCCGCTTCCGCCGGTCAATTACTACAAGATGTATGGACGGCCTGCGATTTCGTGCTGCGGCGTACCGGGGCGGAGAGGCTGCATCTGGTGGGCGTCAGTTGGGGGGGCAAGCTGGCGGCGTGTTTTGCCGCCGGGTTGGACCGGCCTGATATGCTGGCGTCGCTGACGCTGGTGGCGCCTGGCATTGTTCCGCGGGTGGACCTTTCGGCGGCGGCGAAACTGGCCGTGGCTGGTTGCGTGCTGATAGCCCCCCGGCGGGAGTTTACCATCCCGCTCAACGATGTAACGCTATTCACCGACAACGAAGCGATGCGGTCCTATCTACGCGGCGACCGCCACCGGCTGCTGAGCGTTACGGCAAGGTTCCTCTACGCCAGCCGCTGTCTGGACGCGTTGTTGAGGCGGTCGGCGCGTGGGGCCATCGGCGTCGCGACGACACTCCTGCTGGCCGGCGACGACCGAATCATCGACAACGCGCGCACTTACCGGATGGTCGAGCACTTGACCGCCGGGCGGGTCGTTGTGGAGACACTCGATGGGGCACACACTCTGGAGTTTCAATCAAACCCTTCTGCGTTCCATGCCGCCTTGTTGCGAGCGATAGGAAAGGGTGAGGCCGGCAAGAATCTACCGATCGGCCGGTCTTGAGTAGGTGGTGTTGCGCCATACCACGGTGGCGCCTCGGCGGTGTTTGGTCATGGCGATGATCAAGGCCGCCAACGTGACGACGCAACCGATGGGGTAGGTCCAGGCAAGGGATTTGCAAGCCCCGGTGAGCTTATAAAATCGCCAGATCACACTGATCTGCATCGCCACTGTGGCCGATCCGACAATCCCCGTTGCCAGCCACCAACCCCGCGCGGCGGCGCCGCCAGCGTACAGGGACAGGCCCGTGATAGCGACGGCATATGGCAGCAGGCCCATCAGCAGCATGACCGCCAGCGAGACCGTCAGCCGTTTCAGCGTTCCGAAGGTTCCGAAGAATATCCGGCTCCAGCCGCGGATAATCTGCGCCAGCGAAGTATACATCCGCACGACGTACAGACTGCGACTTTGCACGACGCGAAGGGCCAATCCGGCCTGCTTGATTCGCGCGGCCAGGTACATGTCCTCCATGAGCTTGTCGCGCACGGCCTGATGGGTGCCGATGGCGTCATAGGCACTGCGCCGCATCAGGATGAATGCCCCGTTGGCATATGCCTCTGCTCGCGCCGGGTCGTTAACCCTGTCGGGGCGATACCAGATGATCATCACCCCGCCACAGACTGGTTGCACCACGTTTTCCCAGAACCCGCGCATCTCCAGGGTTGGCAGGACGCTCAGCAGGTCGCTTCCGTGGTCGCCGGCCTCCCGCATGGCGACGGAGATTGTCCGGCAGGACACCTGGCGGCAATCGGCGTCGATCATGCAGAGGTATTGTCCCCTCGCCGCCGCCGCTGCCGTCCACATCCCGTGGCACTTGCCCGTCCATTCGTCGGGCTTGTGCTGCAATTCGATGAGGTGGAGGCGCGCGTCCTTGGCGGCCAGTTCCCGCACGATCTGGGCGGTGCGGTCGCTGCTGCGGTCGCTACAGACGATCATTTCCAGGTTGGGGTAGTCCTGAGCGAGCATCGACTCCACACAGGCGGCAATGTTGGCTTCCTCGTCCTTAGCCGAGACGATCACGCTGACCAGCGGGCAGTCCCCGGTCCAGGAGGGGCTTTGGGGAGAAAGCACTTCGCTGTCGGTCTGCTGGCGATGGATGAGGTAGTGTCGCGAGGACCATATCAGGATGGCCGGGACGGTCAAGACCAACAGTACAAGGGCAATTGCGGACATGGGACGGCTGTGGCCCTTCCGGACTTAGTCCTTGTTGGGTACGCGGCAACGCTGGAGGTTGAGCATCAGCTCGACTTCTCCGACATCCAGTTCCAGCCGCCTGGCGATCTCCACGCCGTCAAGCCCCTGGCGGCTGAGTCGTAGCACCTCTGCCTGCTGCCGTTCTAAAGCCGAGCGGGCCAGGCCCGATGCGGTCACCGCCTGGGCGCTGAGTTGACGAAGTTCCTCGATACGCTGGTCCACCTCCGCCAGGAGCTGTCGCAGTTGGCCGACACCGGCCTGCAACTCCTGGCGTGCTTCCTCCTCTTCGGGGATCTCTTCGGCCGGTTCATCCAAGGACTCACCGGGCAGGTCAGGCTCTTGCGGGCATGGCTGCCGGGCGGGGGTCTTGCCGGCGACTCGCAACAGAATCCAGATAATCATCGCCGCGGCTACGACGGCTGACGAAACAACCAAGCAGAGAAGCTCCATCCCTGGCGTGGACATCATGTCCCTTTCCTGTGACGATAACTCTCCTGGGCGGCCGAGAGCACCTCCCGGACCGGTACGTGGTGCGTTGTGGCGGCAGCCTGACAATCCTCGAATTCCGGCGAGGCGGTCACCTCGCCGCCGGCGGACCGCCCGACCTTGACGCGGATCGGCCCGTAACAGGTTTCGACGGTCTCGATGCCGCGGATCAATTTGCTGCGCAGGCAGGTCGTTCGACGGATGCCGAACGTGGTGGTCTCGGAGAAGATGATTCCCTCGATGGCCTGGACATCCCCGACGTGGCACAGCGCCGACAGTACCCACGCGGGACGTGACTTTTTCATCACCGCCGGCGTGATCCATGCGTCCAGGCAGCCCGCCGACAAGAGCCTCCCGATAGTCGAGCCGAGTATCTCACCGGTGCAGTCGTCGATGTTGGCCGAAAGCTCCACGACGCTGTCGGCGTTTCCGGCCTCGTCCGCCTGGCCGATAAAGACGCGCAGGAGGTTGGGGATATCGGCGGAATCGCGGCTGCCCGCGCCGTATCCGACGGCGCCGATGAGCATCGCAGGCATTGCACCAAAAGATTCCGACAAGGTTGTCAGGATCGCCGCTGCCGTTGGGGTGGTCGCCTCGCCCTGGATGTCCGTGGTGGCGATGGGCACGTCCGCCAGCAGCTCCGCCGTCGCCGGGGCGGGCACGGGCATAATACCGTGATCGCATTTCAACATGCCGCTGCCGAGCGGGATTGGCGAGCACTGGACGGCTTCAATGCCCAGCAGGTCGATGGCCACGCAGGACCCTACGATGTCGGCGATGCTGTCCACCGCGCCGACCTCGTGGAAATGGACCTCCTCGGCGCCGATGTGATGCACCTTGGCCTCAACCTCGGCCAGGCGAGTGAAGATTCGCTTGGCCATCTCACTGGATCGCGCGGACAAGCCGGCCCGGTCGATCAGGGAGAGAATGTCCGAAGGATGGCGATGAGGCTGGCCTGCCGGGTCGAAGCCAACGATGAATCGCGTCCCCGCCAGGCCCGCGCGGTGGACCTTTTCCGTTCGCAGCGAGCATGAGGGCAGGTCCAGTTTGGCCAACTCGGCCTGCAACGCCGCAAAATCGCACCCGGCGTCCAGCAGCGCGCCGACGATCATGTCGCCCCCCGCGCCGGCAAAACAATCGAAATACGCCAACTTCATCGCTTCTCCCGTTGTCGCCCATCGCCGTAGCGACGGTGGCAGCTTACGGCACGGCCGGGGCGAATTCAAGCAAGCTTCACTGGCCGCAACGGTTTACTTTGCCGCCCCGCTGGCGCACATGCACGGATGGGTGGCGGGGCTCCGTCCCGCCACCTTGGGAACGTCAATAGAAGCTAATCTTGCGGTGGGACGGAAGCCCCACCGCGTGGAATGGGGTGGGTGGAGCGACAGAGTGATCGGTGCCACCCACAAGCGTCTTTCCTTGGGGCCAAATGAATCGCACCCCCAGGCTCCGCGCTGATTCGCTTGGGTGTGGCACCTGGCGGGACTTACTAACGTAACGCCTTGCCAACCCAAGGCTTCCGCCTTGGGCTAAGAAAGACGGCCCTTCGGGCCTGACTGTCCCTGGGAAACTGGGGATGAGTCAGAGTGGGATTCAGTTGAGGCGCTGCCACGCGGCCACTAGAATGCCCCACGAGGTGGCGGTGATGATTATCGCGGACTTGAAAAAGATCGCAGGCCGGACGTACCCGGCGGGGCGGCGGACCCAGAACCTCGTCGGCGGCGCATCGCCCGTCCAGGCGGCCAACTTTTCCATGGGTTACGTCACGCTCAACCCCCGGGGCGGGCAGGTGCCCTGGCACAACCAGGCCCAGGAGGAGGTCTACTTCGTCGTTTCCGGTGTGGGCGAGGCCTGCCTGGGCAAGGAACGTGCCACCTTGCGTGCCGGCCAGGCCATGTACATCCCGCCGGGAGAGTATCATCAACTGACTAACACCGGCGACGAGCCGCTGGTGATGATCTACTGCTATGGACCCGCCGGAGACGTGGCGCACTGGCGGCAGGAACTGGACGGCACGCTGCCCCGCGCCGGGGCGGAGGCCCCGCCTTTGCCCCCTGGCGCCTGGCCGCAATATACCGAGAAACCGAAAAACCAAACGTAGTTCCACATTGATTTGATTTGTATCCCAGGAGTCCTTGATGGAGACGGCAAAGACGCACCGCGTGGGCATCATCATGAACGGCGTGACCGGGCGAATGGGCGCCAACCAGCACCTGGCTCGTTCGATCGTGGCGATTATCCGCCAGGGTGGCGTGAAGCTGGCCAATGGTGAGACGATCATGCCCGATCCGATCCTGTTGGGCAGGAATCCGGCCAAACTGGAGGCACTGGCCAAGGAATCCGGCGTGGCGAAGTGGGCCACGGACCTCTCTGCCGTCCTGGGTGATCCGCAATACACCGTGTATTTCGACGCACAGACCACCGGCCTGCGCGTCGAAGCCGTCAAGAANNGCGGGCATCAAGAACGGCGTGGTGCAGGATAAATTGTGGCTGCCGGGGCTTGTGAAACTGAAGATGCTGAGGGACAGCGGATTTTTCGGCCGCATCCTCTCGGTGCGCGGGGAGTTCGGCTACTGGGTTTTCGAGGGCGACCGCGTTCCGCCCCAGCG
>PMBX01000131.1 GCA_003153915.1 Phycisphaerales bacterium | reverse complement strand
AGGTGCAAGCGCTCCAGCCCAATGGGACCGCCCTGCCTGCGTTAGGTTTTTCGCGCAGTGGCGGCCAATTGGTCTTCTCATGGCCTACTAATGCCGCCAGTTTCACTTTGACAACCGCGAGTTCACTCACGTCGCCCGTCTGGGCATCCGTCGCCGCAACGCCTTTTGTGGTCAATGACCAATACGTGGTCACCAACTCGATCACCACGGGGAATCAGTTCTATCGGTTGTCTCGCCCCGCCGTGCAGTTCTTCCGGCTGATGCTGCAATAAGCCGGGCTATCCCGCAGAACCGGTGTGGGTCGCCGGGTCCGGGGAGGGAAGCCAGTCGAAAAAGAAATCAACCTGGTTGGTGTAGAGGCCGGCGGGTTGGTTGGGTTGGCCGGCCGGGCCGAGGCGGGTGGGGGGATGGAACTTGTCGCCAACGGGGCTGATGCCATCGAGGAAGGAGAGGTCGCCGGGGGGATAGGTGGCGTTGACGTTGCGTTGGTCGGTGGCAGGCGGGGTGAACACGCGCAGGAAGAGGTGGTCGCCCGGGGTGGCCACCGTGATGGGCAGCTCAGAGGTCTCGAGCGTTGCCCAAAACAGGCTGCCGTGATAGCCGGCGAACTCGGGGTAGATCCATTGCGAGGCGGTGGCGGTGGCGTGGGTGGTGGAGTAGTTGGTCGATTGGCCGGTCCACACGTCGTTATAGCTCTTGAAGTGGCCGAAGATATCCTGGCCGGCGATCCGGTTCTTGTAAATGCGGTATGGCCCTTGCCCCAGCCATTTCATGGCTGTCACTTTGGCGCTGGGATAATCGAAAGTGACACCCATCACGTATTGCGGTCCTTCGAGTGTGTAGCGATAGGAAAGCTGCAGCCAACCGTCCGGGCGCAGGGTCCATCGGAAACCGTTGGCCGCGTTGGTGAGGTCGTTCACGAGGATGACGTAGTTGGAACCGCTGAAGCCTTGCGTGAGGTTGGCGACTTCCCAAGGCGCTCCGGCAGCGGGGCGCGGGCCGTTGGCGAGCGAGACGACGCGATTAGAAACCAGCACCCGATTGATGACGCCGCTTTGGCGGTCAAAAGAGAACACGCGTGGGCCGTTGGTAAGGATAATCTCCGCGTCGCTGACATGGACGAGCACGGGCGGCGAGTTGGGTGGAAGCCGGCCCAGAATTCGCTCGTGGATGTGGCGGGCGGGGCGTAACGGCCAGGTCCAAGTACAAACGTTGTTGCCGGAGGAATCAGAGGCGGAGAGACGCAGGGCGTCGTAATTGGTCCAGGCGTGGGGAAGATCGGCGAGGCTCAGGGAGCCGGTGGATTGCGGCGGGACAGAAGGCCCGGCGAAAGGCCCGTTCTCCAAACCGACCCGCAATCCGCCGGTCAGCGCGTTGGTGCTGAAGGCGCCGGCCGGATCCGTAGGGGCAGGGAAGGAGCCCAATTGCCAGTAGAAAGTGCATTCCTTGAGGTCGAGAAAATCGAAGCGGTTGGTGATGGGCAACGAGCCGGTGAACGTGGCCGGATCGGGAGCACCGATCTGGACGGGGCTGAGGATGGCTTTGCAGGCGAAGTAGCCTCCTTCCTTCTCGCGGAACGGGCCAACGATGCCATCGGGCCCGTTTTGGCCTTTGACATCCATGATGCCGCCCTGGTCGGCACGTGCCTGCCCGCTGTCCGCAAAGACCCAAAGGAACATGCCCATGCCATTGGAAGCGGTGCGCATGGCGTCCCAGAATTCCAGCAAACTGGCCCCGCTGCCGCCGTCGTAGAGGCCGTGCAGGATCTCCGTTGGACCAAAGGCGGTCTTGCCTTCGCCCAGCGCCGCCAGGAACGGGGCGTACTCTGGGTAATGTGGATCGCGGACGTCTCCGAAGACCGCGTTGCTGCCGGGGCGCAACACATGGCGCTGCTGCGGGTCCCAGATGGCGTAAACATTCGTGGCGCCGAGGCCATCGTGATCAACTGTGGTATTCCAGCCGCCTTCGTTCCCGTTGTCCCAGGCGATGACGCATGGGTGGTTCACATCTCGGATCACGAGTTCCTTGACGAGTCTGGGGGCGACAGAATTGTCGTACGCCGCCTGCCAGCCGGTGAGTTCATCCAGCACATAGAAGCCGAGCCGGTCGCACTCATCGAGGAAGGCTTTGCTGGGCGGATAATGAGTGGAACGGATGGCGTTGAAATTCATGTCGCGGATCAGGGCGAGGTCCACCTCCGCCTGGGCGCGGCTGCTGGTGCGACCGGTGGTGGGCCATTCCTCGTGGGTGCAGAGGCCGCGAAGGACGATCTTCTTGCCGTTGAGGCAGAAGCCAAAGTGATTGCTGAAGGCGATCGTGCGGAAGCCGATCGTGTTGGTGAGGATATGGAGAGTGTCGTTATTCGCGTCAAGCAATTGCACGGTGAGCGTGTAGAGGTTAGGCGATTCGGCGGACCAGGGCTTTGGCGCCGGCAGGGTGCTCGCGAGCAGAACGGGATCTGAGCCGCGGGGGACCGAAGCGGAAAATGAGCTCCCCAAGGGCTGCCCGCGGGCATCGGCAACTGACGCACGGAGCGTAGCGGGATTGGTGACGCCGTCCAGCCAGGCCTGGACGCTGATATGGCCACCGGCCTGAGCATCTACTGCGATGCGTTCAATAAGGGAAGCAGGCTTGGCTTCAAGATATACGGGCCGGAAAATACCGCCGAAGGTCCAAAAATCGCCTTTTTCTTCGGCTTTCAGGACGGAGGGATTGGTTGACCAGCGCCGGACGACGACCCGCAGGGCATTTGTACTGGCGNNATCTGAATTCGTAAAAACCACCCTGGTGCGTGGGGCCTACTTGCCGGCCATTGATTTCGGCGGTGGTGTCGGTGAAGGCGCCTTCGAACACCAGGAAGATCTTTCGGCCAGCCCAGTGTGAGGGGACGGCAAAGACGTGAGTATAAGTGCCGGTCTCCGCATTGGAAACCGAGCTGACATTGCCATATTGGTAGGTCCCAAACCCTCTGGTTTCCCAGCAGGAGGGCACAGGAATGTTGGTAGCGATGCCGGCGTTACGTCCGCTCGAGACCATGAATTCCCACGAGACAGTATGGTCTTTGTNNGTGACGCGATTCGAACCGCACCCGTTTCAGAGTTTCGTGCGTGGAGGCGGCGCCCGGAATGACGTGCGGGCAGTCTCCGACCACGTCACTGACCAGGAAGCGCCAAATGGGCCTTCAACTGTCTGGATGGCACGGATGGCGGTACGTTTCGAATGGCACAGGCAACGGGACCTATTTCTGCGGGCTAAGTTGGATGACGCAGCCGCCACCGGAGCGCAACGCAAGGCGCACCGGATCGCCGCGGCGGACGCTTCGATCGTCGCGCTGCCAGGCGTCGTCACGCCCTGGCGCGTCGCCCAGTTGGGTCATCTG
>PMBX01000142.1:1095-7655 GCA_003153915.1 Phycisphaerales bacterium | reverse complement strand
GAGTCGTTCTCGTCCACCTGTTCACCGGCGGCGGCGTCCATGTCGGCTATTGCCTTGAGACCGTCGTTGACGGCCTGGGCCACTCGCATCCCCATGCGGTCCAATCGAAGCGAAAGGTTCTCCAAATTTTTCTGAAGTTGTGACATGTGCAGCTCCAACAAAAGATTCCCAAACGCGATGTATCGCGTTGGATGTACCTCTAGCCAAACCGGCCGGTGATGTAGAATTCGGTCTGCTTCTTTGACGGTTTCGTGAAGATCGCTCTTGTNNTGCTGCATGTTGTGGGTCACGATGACGATGGTGTAAGCGTGCTTGAGGCCGACGATGAGTTCCTCTATTTTCGCCGTGGCGATGGGGTCCAGCGCCGAACAAGGCTCGTCCATCAAGAGCACCGTGGGCTTGGTGGCCAGCGATCGGGCGATACACAATCGTTGCTGCTGGCCTCCCGAAAGGGCCAAGGCCGACTTGCCCAGTGAATCCTTTACCTCTTCCCAAAGGACCGCGTCTCGTAAGCGGCTCTCCACCAGCTCATCCAGAGCCACGCCTCGGATGCCTTGGAGGCGCGGCCCGTAGGCCACGTTGTCATAGATACTCTTGGGGAAGGGGTTAGGCTTCTGAAAGACCATTCCCACTTGCTGACGGAGATTCACCAGGTTGACCCGTCTGTCATAGACGTTGACTCCGTTGACGTTCAGCATCCCTTCGGCCCGCGTGTCGGGGATCAGATCGTTCATCCGGTTGATGCTGCGAAGGAAGGTGCTCTTGCCACAGCCGCTGGGACCGATGATTGCCGTCACCGACCGCGCGCAGATGTCCATGCCGATGTCCTTCACGCCGGCCTTGGCGCCATAGTACAGGCTGAACTTCTCCGCGCGGATGATCACGGGCAGGCGCTCGCCGCGCCGGTCGCTGTGCCGAACGTCGTTCTGAATGCGAATATTGTCTGCCAACGCGATCACCTCCCCGGCCTCGTCTTTTCGTGCCATCGGGTCCTGCAACGCCAACATTTCGTCACTCCGGTCCTTTGCCACAATCGCCGTTCCTGGGCCTACTGGCCGCGAAGTTTTTTCGACATCCTGCCGCGAAGCATTATGGCCACGATGTTCAAGAGCAGCACAATCGCCACCAGCGTCATCACCATCCCGAACTGATTGTGCGGGGCCAGCATGGCCATCTTGTCTCCAACGGCCATGTCGTAACTGCTGTAGGAGAGCGTCCGCGTCGGCTGCGAAAGCGACGTTGGGACCGGTCCCATGGCGACGGCGGCTGTGAACAGGATGGGCGCCGTCTCGCCGGCGGCCCGGCTCATGCTCAGGATCAGCCCGGTCAGGATGCCGGGCGCGGCGGCCGGCAGCGTCACTGTCACAAAGCAGCGGAAGCGGCTGGCTCCAAGGGCCATCGAAGCTTCCTTGTAGGCGCGGGGCACGGTACGGATGGCTTCTTCGCTGGCGCGGATGATGACGGGCAGGACCAGCAGCGCCAGCGTAAGGGCTCCCGCCAGGATGCTCGACCCCTCGCGCAGACCCAACTTTGGCAGCAGGTAGATGACGAAGAACGCCAAACCGAATAACCCGAACACGATGCTTGGCACGCCCGCCAGCGTGTTGACGCACATCCGCAACACCCGCGTGGCCAGGCTGTCCCTGGCGCACTCCACCAGGTAGGCCGCGGCGACCACACCCACCGGCAGGGCAAAGGCGATGGCCAAGACCGTGACCAGCAGCGTGCCGAGGACCTCCGGTCCTACGCCTCCAAAATAGTGCCCGCTCATACTATCGTCGGTGAAGTAACGCCAGTAGAACGTCCACTGCGGCCGGAGCATGGCCTGTATGTTGTTTCGGACATAGGGGAACAACTCAGCCAGTTCCGTGCCCGCGAACTGCTCTTCCCGCGGTACGCGGCTTTTGGCTAGCGTCCTGCCCTCGCCTGAACCGGCCCATGTTTCGGCCCAGAGCAGGCGGTCCAGGTGTTGGGTGGCCTGGTCCCAGCGCGTCGCACCGTACTGTTCCATTGTCACGGCGGGCAGACGCTCCCCGGATGGAGGTCCGAAGAGGTTCTTCATCGCCTCCATGACCTGCTTGAGCGACTCGGCGTATTCGCCACGACGATTCAGATCGACGGTGGTCAGTGTATTGTGGTATTTCCTGGCCAAGTCGAAGTACGTTGAGGCGAGTGTGCCCTTCAGCCGGCCGTCACCTGCATGGGATAGAACCTCGTCCAGGTGCGACAGGGCCTGATCTTTGCTGCCGGCCTCAAGTGCGCTCAGCAGGCCGTCGCGCAGTTCCTTGGAAAGCTTCCTCAGTTCCGTCGCCTGGGCCTGCGGAATGTCGCGGTTGGCGATCTGGACGCCAAATTCGCGGTGAAGCTGCTTGACTTTCGTTTCGAGTTCGGAGGTGTCAAGCCCGGCGGCGAAACCATCCAGAATCTCAAAAGCACGCTGCCGAATCTTGGCGGCCTCTTCCACTTCAGCCCGCACAGCCGCGCTATCGCCACGATTGAACTGCTCCAACTGCATCCTGCGGAATTCGACCGTCCCGCGGAACACCACGGCGCTGCCGCCGCGCCACATCATCGGCAGCAAGATGCCGACAAGTGCCGCCGCGACCAGAACCACCGACAACAGCGCCAGGGCCGTGAACACCTTGTCCGCAGATTGCCGTAGCGGGACGTTCATGCGTGTCCCCCCGAAGATCGCTTGGCCCGATGAAGCAGGTACTCGGTGGCCAGATTCAGGACGAGTGAGAAAGTCAGGAGCATCAACCCAACTGCGAACAGGGCGTGATAGTGGGTTGATCCCTTGGGCGTTTCGCCCATCTCGCCGGCGATGGTGGCCGTCATCGTTCGCACCGACTGCGTAAGATCCCACCAGGGGGAGGGTATCTGGCAGGCGTTGCCGGAGGCCATCCACACCAGCATCGTCTCCCCGATTGCACGCATCATGCCCAGGACTACGGCAGCGATGATGCCGTTGTGGGCGGCAGGGATGACCACCTTCAGCAGCGTCTCAGCCCGGGTGGCCCCGCAGGCATAGGACGCCTCGCGCAGTTCTCGCCCAACGGCCCAGAGGGAATCCTCGGCCACGCTGACAATCGTGGGAATGGCCATGATCGCCAGCATCACCGCCGAGTTCAGGGCGTTGGTCCCGGTCGAGAGGCCCAGGTGCTTCTGCATGAGCGGGGCCAGCACCAGCACCGCGAAGAAGCCGTAGGCAACGGAGGGTATTGCCGCCAGGATTTCGATGATCGGCTTGACGGCCTGCCGCACCCGGAAGGGAACGATGTCGCTTAAGACTACGGCCGTCAGGATGCCTATGGGCACGGCCAAGACGAGTGCTCCGGCGGTCACGTAGAGCGACCCGAAGATCAAGGCCAGCATCCCAAACTGCGCCTGCCCCTGGGCCTGCGGATACCACTTCGTGCTACCCAGAGCCTCGGTCAGACCTTGCGACTGAAAGAACGGCCAGGCCTGGCGGATGATGAACACGAAGATGAGCAGCACGGCCAGTACGGATGTGCCCGTGATGGTCAGGAGTACGGCCCGCCCGGCCTCCCCCAGCAGCCAACCGCCCCAGTCCTGGGCAGGGGAAAGCAACAGCGGCCGAGTGAACCCGGCCGCCGGCTTCTCGGAATGTATCGCCTGTGTCATGCGCCCGTGAACATCCTGCTAGTAGTTGGTCACCGGTACAAAACCCTTTGCCTCGATGATCTCCTGGCCTTTCTCGGTGAGGTAGAAGGTGCAGAACGCATGAACCGCCGACCCCAGGTCTGGGTAGCCGTTGGTGAACAGGAACAGTGGCCGACTGAATGGATACTGGCCGGACTGGACCGTCTTGCGGTTGGGAGCCACGCCGTTCATCTCCAGGGCCTTGACCTTCTCGTCCACGAAACCCAAACCGACGTACCCGATTGCCCCTTCCGTCGTCGAGACGCGGCTGTGGGCCTGCGGGTTGGAATTCACGTACTCGACCTTCTCGAACATCTTGTCCTTGCCCATCACGAAATTGGTAAAGGACTCGTAGGTGCCCGAGGACGTGTCGCGGCTGATGACCACGATGGGTTTATCCGCCCCACCCAACTCTTTCCAATTTGTGATCTTGCCTGTATAGATGTCCTTCACCTGCTCGGTCTTCATGGCCTTGATAGGATTGGAGGGATGCACAACGATACACACGCCGTCCATCGCGATGGCATGGGCCACCGGCGTGACGCCCTTCTCCACGGCCTTCTTGAACTCATCGCCCTTCATGAAGCGGCTGGATGTGGCGATCGGGCAGCGGCCGTCAATCAGGGCCGCGATGCCGTCGCCGCTGCCTGTCTTCTTGACGGTGATGGTGATCTCGGGGTGCAACTTCTTGAATGCCTCGGTGAACTCGTCGGCAATGGGCCCGACGGTCGTGGAACCCTCGATCTGAAGTGAGGTCTTTTCCTTCTCGTCCCCGCCAACCGCCGATCCGGGCATCCCGCCCAGAAAGGCCGCCAACACAACCCACATCGCTGCCTGCCAAGTCGTTCTCATTTCATGATCTCCTTCTGTGTCTTTCGGTTTCCGTCAGTTGTGCCGCAGGCCAATCCCGCCGCACGTGCCTCCAGCTTGACTGGCCTGCCTCAAGCGGGTGTGAAGACCGGCCTAAGCTTCCGATAATCCGTGCGACGAGCTTCATATGCGCCTTCCATCTACTACATTGTTCCACCATCGCGCTAAGCAGGCGTTTGGCCAACGTTAAGACCGCGCTAGTTTTGATCGGGGCTGTTGTCGGACCCAAGAGACATCTGTAGAATGCAGGCAATGTCGAAGAAACGCATCGTGATCGTCGAAGATGAACACGACATGGCCGACCTCGTGGCCACAAGACTTCGACGGGAGGGCTACAAGGTTGATGTCGCTCACGATGGAGTTGAAGGATTCAACCTGATTCGCTCCAAACCGCCGGACCTGGTGCTGTTGGACATCATGCTGCCCGGCATGTCCGGCACCGAGATCGCCGCGAAGCTGCGGGACGATCCACGCACGGTGGGCGTGCCGATCATCATGCTGACGGCCAAGAGCGAGGAAAGCGANNGTATTGACGGCTCGAATCGACGCCTTGCTGCGGCGCGCTGCATCGGCTCCATCCCCGGCCAAGGCCGCCCTCAAGGCCGGTCCGTTGCTCATCGACCAGCAGCGTTACATGGTCGAGCTTGACGGCAAGCCCTTGGCCCTGACGTTGACGGAGTTCCGGCTCCTGGCGGCCCTTGCCGCCGCGAACGGCAGAGTGCTGACCCGCAACCAATTGATGGATCAGGCGATTGGCCTGGATGTCATCGTCACCGACCGGAATATTGACGTTCACGTCACGATGCTGCGGCACAAACTCGGCAAGGCCCGCGACTGCATCCAAACCGTCAGGGGAGTGGGATACAAGTTTCACTCCGGCCAAGTTGAAGGGCACGACCAATGAGGCCACATGGAACATTCTTTAAGCAATTCTTGGATAACCTCTTGGTCATGGTCGTCATCTTGGCGCTGGCGGGCCTGTTCACGTATCGGCGCCTGGACGCCAATTATCAGCACGAGACGCAACAGAATCAGGACCGGCTGGCGCACATAGCCACGGAACATTTCCAGGAGTTGTGGCCGTTGGAGCAGGCGCGGGTTGACCAGATCAGCAAGAAGCTTCTCCACGATCCTTCCGCGCGTCTGACGGTCATTGCGGCCGACGGCACGGTACTGGGGGACAGCGAAGCCAATCCGCTCAGCATGAAGAACCACAAGACCGATGACCGGCCTGAGGTCTTGTCGGCGTTGACAGGCAAGGACGGCAGCGACGAGCGTCGCAGTGGAACCACCGGCGTTCAATACAGGTACGTGGCGCTGCCGCTGTCGTACGACGGGCGGGTTGTGGCGGCGGTTCGCGTGGCCATGCCCGTCAAGACGATTGCCGAGGGGGAATCACTACTTCGCAACGCTGTTATCTGGTCGGCCTTGGCCGGCACAGCGGCCGCTGTGCTGCTGGGCCTGCTGACAAGCTGGATATGGTACGCGCCGCTGCGACGAATCACCAAGACGGCCAAGCAACTCGCCGCCGGCGATTTGTCGTCAAAGGCAGGCATTGCCGGAGGTAACAGACTGGCTGACTTGGCGGTGGCCCTAAACGACATGCGCGACAGCCTGGGCAAGTACCTTGGCCAGATCGCCTCGCAGCACCAGGACTTCCAGACTGTCCTTGCCAACTTGCAGGAGGGTGTCGTCGCCACAGACGCTGAGGGCAAGATTGTTCTTATGAACCGGGTTGCGGGCGATCTGCTATCTGCCGATCCGCGCCAGACTACCGGCAAACCTCTTCAGTCTGTGTTTCCGGTCCTGGATATTCTGGAATTCCATGAACTGGCGATGACGGTCGAGACGCCCATCCGAAGCCAGTTTGAGATTGATTCCCCCGCCGGTCGGCGCAGTATAGAGGCGCATGGAGTGAAGGTTCCCCCAGGCCCATCAAATATCACCTGTTTGCTGGTGATGCGTGATGTGACCGATTTGGCGGCGACTGCTGCCGTGAAGGCACAGTTCGTTGCCAACGCCTCACA
>PMBX01000142.1:0-1035 GCA_003153915.1 Phycisphaerales bacterium | reverse complement strand
TTGGACCTCCACATGGCCGAGTCGGCCAAGTTCCCTCTGCGATTGCAGGACATTGCCCTCGGCGACTTGGCCGAATGGGCTAGAACGCAGTTTGCCGCCCAGGCCCACGAGAAGGGGCTGGCGTTGGTGGCCCAGGCTTCGCGCCCGGAACATCAAGTTCGCTCCGACCGCAAGCTGCTGGAACTGATCCTCCGCAACCTCATGGACAATGCAATCAAGTTCACTCCCCATGGCGGGAGCGTTGAGTGCGCCTTTGATGTAACCGACAAGGGCGTAGTCCTCCGCGTCGCTGACACCGGCTGCGGTATCAAACCAGAAGATCAGCCACGGGTATTTGAGCGTTTCTACCAAGGCGATGCCGCCCGTAGCGGTGATAGCAAGACCCGTGGCACTGGCCTGGGCCTGGCCATCGTCAAGCACGCCGCGGAACGCCTCGGTGCCAGGATCGACCTTCAGAGTAAATTGGGGCACGGAACGACGATCACCGTATTCCTTCCCTAAGCCGCATCAGCAGCAGCGCCGGTCAAGATGGAGATCATCAATGCCGGCAAGCTGTGCGGCTATCTCGCCCGCGACGTCACCGGGGCGATCCTCAGCGTTGACGGCGGATGGGTGGCGCAATAAGGCCAAGGCAGATACAGATAGGAAAACCCCAACGACTTGAACAGGAGAACAGGTGAACAGCCACTCGACTCCCCCTCGACAAGCTCGGTGCCGCTCGTGGCCATGAGACCGCAGGTGAGCAATCCCATCACATCGCGGGCGGCAGACCGCGCGTTGGGGTCAGCCTCTTTCAACTGCTCAACCGTTCTACTGCTCACCTGCTCTATTTTTGCCCGCATACGGCGGGCAAAAATCGGGGCGAGAGGATTTCACTTGCCCTCGCCTAAACCGCTGCGCGGTGGGATCGGGCTGCGTGGAATCCCCCGCCAGTGCCGCTGCGCGTCACTCGCCCGGCTTCGCGGTGCGTCCCCCCATTGAAAAAAGCTGACCCTTTAGGATCAGCTTTTTCAATGTCGGGGCGAGAGGATTTGA
>PMBX01000058.1 GCA_003153915.1 Phycisphaerales bacterium | reverse complement strand
GCCGAATCGGGCCTGTCCCACCGGCCGGCAGACCGCGGTCAACACGCCCACCGCTCCAGGTTGGATAGTTCCAGCCGGCGGACCTTCCGTCGACGATATTGCCGCCGCGCCAGGCGGGGTGAGCACCAATTTACCGGCAAGGGGAACCTTGGGCAGATACCGCGCCACCATCGCCGCCGCCATCATCGCCCCCACCAGCGCCAAGCCAATCGCCAACACCCCGCGAGAAAACAGGCTCCAGTCCATTTGTGTTTGAGGTATAGGCAACTTGTCGGGCGCGTTGGGCACGAACATCGCCAGCATCGCAACGATGCAGCAGAGGATACCAGCGATACCGATGATGCCGAAGCCCGGGGTGACGAACACCTCCGTCAGGATCAGCCCAACGCCCACGACGAACAGGACGATTTCCCACCAGGCAGCCATGCCCACCAGGAAGCGGCTACCGAACAGCATGGCAAAGAACACCACGGCCATCGTACCGGCCAGGCCGAAGCCCGGCGTGTGCATCTCAACGTACACGCACAGGATGGCCAGGAAGAACAGTATTCCCGCCACCGCCGGAGAGGTCAGGAAGCCCACCAGGTTCTCCGACCAGTTGTCCACCAGCACGATGGGCTTTTCGGCGACGGCGAATCGCGCCATCAGCGGACCGTAGGGATCATCGTCGCCGGGCTTGACGATGGCGGAGGCGAAGCCGTATTCCACCGCCTCGCGCGGGTGCATGGTGAGGATTTCCCCATCCGTGTCTATGACGCGCAGTAGTTCCCATTGACCGGAGGGGTTTGAGGGCACTGAGCTTACGCCGGGGGGGATTTCGACTTGCCCGCGGAAATCCTTGGACAGGACGTGGCGAAGCTCACGGGTCTTTTTGTTGCGGACCAGCCAGACCTCGCGGCTGGCGCTGACCATCGCCTCGGACAGGGCGACGTTGTAACCGTTGTTCTCGGCGGATTCGGCGAACTCCTTCCGCAGCACGGTCTCGATTTTCTCGCGCTCGATGCCTTCCAGCGGTCCGGCCATGGAGATGGGGGCACAGTCGCCGAAGGTTCCCGTCGGACTGATAACGATCTGGTCGCAGGCCATGGCGATCAAAGCCCCGGCAGAGACGGCCCGCGTGCGGACGTAGCAGACGGTGTAAATGCCTTCCAGGTCAACCTTCAGCATTCGTGCGATGTCCAGCGCAGGCTTAAGTTCTCCGCCCCAGGTGTCCATGTCCAGCACGATCAGTTCGGCCTTGCCCGCTCGGCAGCGTAGAATCTTGCGGCTGACGGCTTCGTAGGTCTTCTGGAGGATGTCCTCGCGAATGGGGATGACGAAGGTGCGCGTAATCTTTTCCGGAAGCGTCGGACGGGCGGCCTTTGGCGAGGGGCGCTGGAACCATCCGTCGGCGGTGACGATTGCCCCCGGCGGTACATTGCCCGGTTCGATGGCGGTTTCCATGCCGGCCGGTTTGCCTTGTGGCGCCGCGGCGTGGAGGCTCCCGGCCAGCACCATCGCCGCCAGGGAACATACGGCTTGGAAGATTCCTCGCCATCGTTGGATCGTTCGCGGCCCGGCCATGCCCAATGCGTCCTTTCCGTCGTCCGGTCCGTCATGCTACTTGATGGCGGACAGTTTTACCCACTTTTTCGCCTCCGCGGAGATCACCGCCGCCTCCAATACCCGCTGGGTCTGGTAGGCGTCGTGGAAGTCGGACATGGGGACCAGCGGTTTTTGGCCACCCAGGATGCGGAGTATGTCGTAGGCCGTGTTGGTGAAGGTATGTTCATAACCGACGATATGGCCGGCGGGCCACCAGGCGTCGGCGTAGGGGTGGTCGCCGCCGCGAGTGCATGGTATGGTGGTCCAGCCCTGCAAGGCTCTCGGGGCGGTGGCGTCGTAGAAGTCCAGCTCGTTCATTCGCTCGAAGTAGTATCGTAGCGAACCCTTTGTACCGTTGATCTCAAAGCCGTGATGGGTGAGGTTGCCCGTGGCTAGGCGGGTGGCCTCGAAACTGGCTACCCCCCCGCCGGAAAACCGCGCCAGGAACAGCATCGCGTCGTCCACCGTGACCTTGCCCCATTGTCGGGCGGACTTCAGCCCCGAGGCGATCCCGCCGGCGACGGCGCCGCTCATACGGCGGCGGCGCTTAATGAACGTCTCGGCGATGGCGCCGCAGATTTCGGTGATCTCCTGACCGGTGACAAAGCGGGCCATGTCGATGATGTGCGCGTTGAGGTCGCCGTGCGAACCGGAACCGGCCAATTTCTTGTCGAACCGCCAGGCCAGGGGCACTTCCTCGCTGCCCCAGTCCTGAAGGTACACCGCGCGGACGTGGCGGATGTCGCCGATCCGTCCTGCCCGGACGATCTGGTGCGCCACGGCCACCGCAGGGCAGCGGCGGTAGTTAAACCACACGAAGTTCCTATTTCTGGCCCGCCGTGCCGCGATAGCAAGCTTGCGGGCCTGCTCCAGGGTCAGCGCCAGGGGTTTCTCACAGGCGACGGCCTTGCCCGCCGCCAGCGCCGCCGCTGCGATGGAATAGTGCATGTAGTTGGGCGCGGCAATATCCACCAGGCTCACCTCGTCGTCGGCCAGGACTTTTTTCCAGTCCGTCGCGGCCTGCCCCCAGCCCCAGTTAGCGGCGAAGGCTTCCGGCATCTCGTCGGCCAATCCGCAGGAGGTGTGTAGCGCAGCCGAGATAGGGGGCTTGAAAAATCGGTTCACCTGGCCCCAGGCGTTGGAGTGCATTCGGCCCATGAATCCCTGACCGATCAGGGCGACATTGATGCTGGCGCGACGTGACATGGCAGTTCCCTTTCATTTCAGTAATGTTGCGATAATAGGGCCTGGCCGCCGGTGGCTTCAAGAGTCAATCCCTCCCCGGCCGGCTGAGGAAGAGATGTAGGTGAGCGATCTTTTCGGCAGGCTCTAAATTGTGTCTATCAACTTATTGTGGCCGGGGGAGGGTAGAAAGCTGAGAGTGGACTTCGGGAGAAGTCCTAATCAGAGACTACGTATGGCCCGCATGGGCAGGCATCAGTGGCATTTTCTCCTCCCTACTCGCCGCTTTCTTTCGCTCACAAGCCCATGGTTCCGGGGGAATTGGATTGCTTTCGGCAGGTGCAAAAGGCTATAATTCTCTAGCTTGTTGGGCGGGCGGGGGGGCCATATGCGTAACGGCAACGCCCGACCCTTGCGACAGGCTTAAAGTTGGCCGGCGCCTCCGGCCGATCTAGGATAATGGTGGCAGTGGCTCTATTGTCGCCATGCCTGGACAACAAAGGTGGCGCATCGATGAAGCTTACGCGGCTAATTCGTCCGACCAACCGGCGGGTTCGTTTACTTGTGGGGATCCTCCTGGCTGGGCTGTTTTGTGTCCAATGCTCTCGTAGCGAGGCGTTCCGCCAGTCGCGATTCGTAGTGGCGGTTTCCGGCCAGGCGGTCGGCGAGAACGATCCCGCCGTGATGGCGGAGGTCAAGCAACTTGCCCAGAACGATCACATCGGCCTGCTGGAGTATTGCCTGGCCAACTACGACGGTCGGTACCGCGACTATACCTGCACGATGATTAAGCAGGAACGGATCCGCAATGTTGTCTGCCGGGAACAGGAAATCGCCGTCAAGTTCATGGAGGAGCCATACAGCGTGGCGATGAAGTGGACGCCGCAGACGGCCCCCATCGGCGACCGCGCGCTGTACGTGGAAGGTAAAAACGGCAACCAGATGCTGGTGCGCCCCAATGGCTTGCTGAATCAGATCATCGGGACGGTGACGCGTCCGCCCGATGGACCGGAGGCGATGAGAAGCACCCTGCGGCCGATCAGTCAATTCGGGTTCCGCCGCTCCACCGAGAGCCTGTTGAAGGTCTATCGCCAGGCGAGGCAGGCAGGGGACCTTAAGGAGGCCTTCGGCGGATACGCCCAGGTGGACGGTCGCAAGGCGATCGTGTTGATCCGTTACCTGCCTGCCAAGGCGGACTATCCCTCGCATAAGACGGTTATTTTCATCGACCTGGAGTACCTGGTCCCCATCGCGGTGGAAGGCTACGATTGGGACGGCAACTTGGCCTGCCGATACGTGTATAAGGATCTGAAGTTTAACGTGGGTCTGACCAGTAGCGATTTCCTTCCCACCGCCAACGACATGGCCTCGCCCAGATGACCGGCGGTTGAACCGTGCCACTCCACGTCTCCTCATGCCGGCGACTAGTACTCCCGCTGTTGGGTTTGGTCTGTCTGTTTACCTTGTCCCCCGTCGGCGGATGCAGCGTGCCCGCCGCGACGGGCGACAGCCACACATTCGGCCTGGATTTCTCGTTGCCGGATTCGGCGCCCAAGCGGGGGGCGATTGTTTTTCTGGTTGATGGCATGAACGCCTCGGTCGTGGAGAAGATGCTTGAGGCTGGCGAGTTGCCGGCATTGAAGAAGTATTTCGTGGACCGTGGGCTGTATGCCCCGCGCGCGGCGGCGGCCATCCCCTCGGTTACACTGGCGAACCTGACCAGCGTAGTCACGGGGGTTTTTCCCGGGCATCACGGTGTTACCGGGGTCAACTGGTTCGACCGCAATCAACTCGTTTGGCGCGACTACTCCACCATCGCCCAGAAGAACACGCTCGATGGGGACTACGCGGCGACGACCATCTACGAACTGCTGAACGATGAGTTGACCTTCTCCCTGTTCTTTCAGCCGCACCGCGGGGCGACGAAGTTTTACGAGGACCGGCTTTCAGCGGGTCCGCCGTTCTTTTTCGGCAGGTACGAATATGTGGACCGTCTGACGCTTCACCGCTTTGAGGAGGTCTGCGACCTGGCAAGAGAGGTCGGGCGGTTCCCTGCCCTGACGATCGTCTATCTCCTGGCGCCGGATTATCGCGCATATGGCCACGGCGTTAGTTCCGCCCAATACGCCGAGGCGCTGCGCCACAGCGATCGCCAGATAGGGCGCGTCCTTAGCGATATTGAACGGGCAGGATTGCTGGACAAGATCGTCATAGCGCTGGTGTCGGACCACGGCATGGGCGACATCCACGGTCACTTTCATCTGGAGCGATTCCTCTCCAATGACGTGGGGTTGAAGATCGGTACGACGCATTGGTGGGAGAACGACCCGTTCGAGGAAAGGCTGGAAGACAACGAGAAGGTTACGACCGTGCCTTATGGCAGCGGCGACCGCTATTGGGCGCTGTGCATGAGGAAGCCCATCATCAAAGACGGGAAAGTGACGGGCACGGCGCCTTGGTTTGCCAGACCTTCGGCGGAAGACTTGCAGGCATATCCCACCCGGCGTTGGCCGGCCAACGTGCCGGATATCCTGGTGCGGCAGCCGGCTGTGGACGCCGTTGCGTACGCCTGCGGCCCCAACCGCGTCCGCGTGCGCCGCAGCCGCGGGGAGGTCGAGTTCCGTCAGGACGGCGGGAGGGGGGCGCCTATTGCGTTCAAGACGATCTCCGGCGACGACCCGCTTGGCTGGAAAGGCAAGGTCTCTCCGGAGGCGATGCAGGGCAAGCCGCTGCCGGAGCGACAATGGCTCAGGGAGACCATTCACACCGATTACCCGGACCTGCCCGCGCAGATTCTGTCCTACTTCCGAGCGCGCCGTGCCGGAGACCTGGTTGTCTTCGCGGCGCCCGGATGGGATTTCGACAACAAGAACCAAGGCGGGCACGGCGGCATTAGGCCGGAAGACATCTTCGTGCCTCTTATGCTGGCTGGGCCTGGCGTGCCGCGGAGCAGGGTCGAGGAAGCGCGAAGCGTGGACCTGATGCCGACCCTGCTGAAGCTGCTGGGCAGGGACATACCAGCCGACCTGGACGGCGCGCCGCTTGTGCCATGAACATTGTCGAGTGAATGTTTAGAGCACTTCACGCTCGCCTGTATTCGCCGGCCTGCCTGCGGCTTCGCCCTTCCGCGTCGGCCTGCATCGCCGACCAGCGAGGTCGGCTGCTTCGGCCTCCTTGCAGGGCTTGTCCCTCGGCGACGGCCGGCTTGGTACATTCAAGCATGAAGTGCTCTAGTTTAAAACCCCTTGGCCGCCCGTTGGGCCCACCAAGAGCGGATAGACATACGGGGTGAACTCGGCTGCGACTCACCGACGACGATACACTTCATCCCTGCTCGAGTGAAGGCCTTCGCGGCGTTGGGGGAGAGACACAAGCCTGTCTCCAGGCCGTGGAAAGTCTCCTTCAATCGCGACAGTGGGCTTGCCTCCTTGGCCAACAACCCACCCAGGCGCCAGGGCAGGATCGGACCGTCGGGATATCCCAACGCCTTCAGGTTTCCGTGGAATTTTTCGGATCGTACGTAGCGGTCCTGGGTCAGATAGAGAATTTTTCCACCGGCGGCGATTCGTCGCAAGGCGGCGCGGGCGTTCTCGGCGTCCTTGCCGGATTCCGGCAGGGACGAGATGTCAACGGCAAGGATCCGAACATTGGGATCCCACACATAGGCAGGGACCGTGGCGGAAGTCTCCTCGCCGTCGGTGTTCTGGTGGTCGATACGCAGTGCATAGATTCCCGCGCGGGTCGGGGCCGGAACATGGGCGCCCGCGTAGCCATGCTTGTCGCTGTGCGCGGCCCGGGTGGGCGAATCGGCGATTTGCATGCGGAGGGCGGCGTCGAATACCGCCAGGGGCAGAAACGTCAGTTCCGTCCGCTGGATGCGCACGACCGTCGCGGCGAATCCACCGGTGGGGGCAACCTGGTCAGGGGCGCTGAGAATAAATTGTCCACCGCAGCCGCCCAGGACCGCAACCGTCAGGAGCGGCCAGACATGCATGGCTTTCATGATCCACCTCGACAGGCATACTTACGCGCCGGGGAGGGAATTGTCAAACACCCGGCTCTTGGGTTGTAATGATTGCTGAGGAACCGCCAAATAGCCGATATGGAAAAAGCGATCGCCCCCGGCGTAGTGCCTGCGTAGCGGCGATGGGTACGGTGGAAGTATCCGGTATCATCCAATCAAAACCATGATCCCAATGGAGTCATCATGAGCGACCAAGCGAAGTTCCTCAACGAGGATCCTTGGCGAGTCTTTCGCATTATGAGCGAGTTCGTCGAGGGCTTCGAGACGATGAGCCGCATCGGGCCGGCGGTGAGCGTGTTCGGTTCCGCGCGGACCCCACGGTCCCACCCGGACTATGTAAAGGCGCGGAAGCTGGGACAGTTATTGGCCAAGAGAGGTTTTGCCGTCATCACTGGTGGCGGGCCTGGCATTATGGAGGCCGCCAATCGCGGCGCCGTCGACGTCGGGGGCGTGTCGGTGGGGCTGAACATCTCCCTTCCCGCGGAACAAAAAGCCAACCCCTACGCCAAGATTCACCTGGATTTCCGGTATTTCTTCGCCCGATTGGTGATGTTCGTCAAGTACGCCTGTTCGTTTGTTTGCTTTCCCGGCGGCTACGGGACGTTGCATGAATTCTTCAATTCCATGTCGCTGATCCAGACCGGAAAGGCCGAGCAGTTCCCCGTCATCCTTATCGGCAGGGAGTTCTGGGGAGGGCTTGGCGATTGGATGCGCAAGTCAATGCTCAAGACGCGCCATCCCATGCTCTCCCCCGAGGACATGGACTTTTTTACCATCACCGACGATCTACACCAGGCCGTCGAGATCATCGAGAAGGCCCGTAAGGTCGAACGCGCCCGCGATGCCGCTCCGGTAACCGAAGGTTCGCGCCAGCCCAGTGGCGAGGGTACGCTCATCGGCAAGCCCGCGAAGGTCTACAAGAAGAGTCGCTGAGTTTCCCCCCCGGAGGCGGTAGGGGCGTTACGGCGGGTCGTAACCTCCCTTGCTGAAGGGGTGGCAGCGGAGAAGCCTCCACAATCCCCTCATCGCTCCGCCGACCGCTCCGTGCGCGCGCAGTGACTGGATCCAATACTCGCTGCACGTGGGGACGAAGCGGCACTGCCCGCCCAGAATCGGCCCAAGCGTCGCCTGGTAAAGTCGCGCCAGGAGTATCAGTCCCGCTGAGGGCAGAGACGCCAGCCGGCGTAGAAGTCCGGTCAGTTGGATCATGGCCCGCTTCCCCTTGGCGCCTTGGGTTTAAGCCTTGCGGCAAGGGACCGGAGGTTTTCCCCAAGTCCCGCCGTAGTCAGGTCTGTCCCCAAGCGAGGCATCAGGACGTAATCCCAGCCGGCAGGAAGCTCATTGCGCGTCAGGCGGAATGCCTCGCGGCAGAGGCGTTTGATGCGGTTGCGTCGTACTGCACCACCGTGGCGCGCCGAGACGGCCACCGCGGCGCGCGAGAAGCCCAAGTCGTTGGGCGCGGCGATCAGCGTCAACAAATCTCCTGTCGCCCGCCGGCCTAGCTGGAAAAGCCGGGCGATGTCGTCGCGCCGCGTGATACGCAGTCTTTTACCGGCACTGTAGTTCATGAGGGGATCGCTATTGCCACCCAGACCATTCTAACCGTCACCGGTGGAGTGGGACAGAGGAGGTTTTCGCCACAATTCGCAAGAAAGCTCCGGGACGCAAGGGCCTTGAAGGCGGGTGCGGAATCGGGGTGCCATCAATGCGTAACTTATTATAATATACTGTCTTATGAAATGATTTTCCGCGGATTCGGCCAACTGGCACGCCCTTGGCGTCAGGTTCTAATGCAGCGGCCATCATTTTGTCGTTAATGGCGCAAGATAATCGCGCGCCGCCTTGCCGGGGGCAAATTGCGTCGGAGAACCCGATTACTTTTCATCGGCCTCTGTGCCTTCGCAGGACGCGATCATTCCAGATGTACCGTTCCATTTCAGGCGGAGGCACGGCGTTTGCACCTTCCCAGGTGCCGGGCCTATGCGCGTGACAGGCCGGTGCAAAAGGGCTTCAAGACGATGGCAAGCGACGAGTCGAATCGCCCCGGGTTCCGACAGGTGGACAGCCTGATTGCGGCGGGCCGATACGAGGAAGCCCTGGAGCTTTCAGCGGCCCTCAACCGGCGCCAACCCACCGTCCAGTCGCTGCTGGTCGAGGGCAAGCTCCTTCGCCGCGCCAGCCGCACCCATGAGGCCGTCGTGATCCTGCGAGGGGCTTACACCGCGCTGATGAGGTTGAGACTGGATACGGACGACCAGCCGGGCGAGGAACCGCAAAACCATGAAACTCTCGACCAGCACTATGACGTGCTCAAGGAACTGGCCGACTGCCACGCCGCGCTGGGAGACATCCACTTGGCGCGGGAATACTACCGCCGGGCCATGGCGCTGGCCCCCAACGAAGCCGCGCCCCACGTTGGCCTGGGCACGATCGCTATTGGGACCGGCCGTCTCGAAGAAGCCGAGGAGTCCTTCCGCGCCGCCCTGGCCGTCGCACCGGACTGCGCCGAGGCTTACGGCGGACTGGCAATGGCCGCGCAGCATCGGCGGGATTACGACGCGGCATTGGAGATGTACCAACGCTGCCTGGAAAGCGATGCCGACAACCTGGTGGCCCTGCTGGGTCTCTTCCAGACCTCTTGCCAACTGGGGTCGTTTGCAAAGATCATCCACTACCTGGAACTGTACCTGGACAAGCATCCCGACGAGACCTCGATGCTGTTCTGCCTGGCGACGTTGTACGCTCGCCAAGGCCGGCTGAGCGACGCCAGAGAATCGCTGCTGGCCCTGCTTGCGATGGAACCGGATAAGATTGAAGCCGCCGCCCTGCTGGAGGAAGTCCGTCTGGCATCGGCGGCTGTCACAACATGAGTGGTGGGATCAGCGGTGCACACATTCCCAGCTTTCGGTGGGGACACGTTGACTTTCGGCGGTTCCAATGGAGAATCGAGCCGGCGGAACAATGGCAAAGGAATGACAGATGATTCCGAGACGACCATTTGGTGGTTTGGTCCTGGTCCTGGCGAGCTTGGCGCTGTGCGGGTGTCCGGCGCCGCTGGAGGTCCAGTTCGCTCCTGAAATCCGCAACAAGCCGAGCATGACCGTCGCCGTGCTGCCGTTTGAACAAAGCGAACCGCCTCCATCCCACGCCGAGACGTTGTGGGTTGGGGTGTTCGCCAAGGATACCGGTGGAATGCTCAGCGACACGTTCACCACCGAGCTGATGCGGGTTCCCGGCTTCAAGGTCGTCGAGCGCAGCCAATTGAAGAAGATTCTCGCCGAGCAGGACCTGTCGTTGACGGATTTGATGGCCAAGAAATCGGCCCAGGACATCGGGCACATGCTGGGGGTCGATGCGGTGGTTATGGGCACCGTGGGGGATGTGTTCGCTGGCGCTACGTTCGTTCCCGGTTCGGCCTCGTGCCACTTCTCCTATTCGATACGGATGGTCGATACGCAGACCGGGACCGTTATGATCGCCACATCCGTAACCCGCCAGATCCAAGGGGATATGGACGTGACCAGGCAAATCTTCGCCAGCGTCAGGGAAGTCGTGGACCAGATTATAGAAAAACGAAAGTGACGCGCAACGGCGGTGGGTGGCATAGCCATAGCCCAACCACGTGGCTATGTGAAGGCTGTATTAAGAACGCAAGACATGCCCACGCGAGTGCATGCGGAAGGCACATGGCGAGAAAGGAGACGCAGTGAGTGATGGATTCAACTTCGATCTGAAGGCAAAGCGCAAACGCCTGAGCGACGACGATCTGATCGACGCGTTGCAGTCCGTCGCTGTAGCTCTTGNNCCCTATTCCGCAACAGTCATCGAGAGATTCGGTTCTTGGAAAAAGGCCCTTAAGCTGATTGGGATTACGGGTGGAAGAGAAAGACGGTACTCACCCGAGCAACTGATCGAGAATCTTGAGAAAGTATGGAGGCAATTGGGATACCCGCCAGGCAAGAGAAAAATAGCAACGCTGGGTGAGAGAATATCGGATAGTCCGTACAAACGGCACTGGGGCAGTTTGCGTTCCGCTTGCGAAGCGTTCTCGGCCTTCCGCGCAGGCGGGATGCCGAGAGAGCGGCTCCTCGCGGGCAACACTGATGAGCCAATCCGAACAACCATTCCACTTAGAGTCAGATGGGATGTGCTGAAACGCGACAGATATTGCTGCACAAAGTGCGGGAGTAGTCCATCAAATAATCATCGTGTCGAACTTGAAGTGGATCACATTGTCCCTGTTACGAAAGGCGGAGGGAACGACCTTGGGAATCTCCAGACTCTATGTCGAAACTGCAACCAAGGAAAGAAGGATAGATGAGGCTTGCCCATCAAGGCGGCAGGTGGCACGGCCTAGTGATTCGTGCGGCCCCGGAGGGGCCGTGGGATGTAGCCACGGATGAAGCGCAGGCCGTCGCAAGACGGACGAAGCGGAATCCGTGGAAAAAAGGGATTATTCTCAGGCCCACCCCGGAGGGGTGGCGGAGTCGCCTTTGCCCCGCCGGGGCAAAAAGAAGAAAAAACAAGAGAAACAGATTACCCGATTCATCCTATCCCACGGGTTTCGCTCCGCTCCACCCGTGGCTACAACCCTAG
>PMBX01000141.1 GCA_003153915.1 Phycisphaerales bacterium | reverse complement strand
GTAGCGCAGGCGTCCTCGCCTGCATCCGCGCGGTTACTTGCCCCGGCGTCATTGCCCACAAAGAGAACTAAATTAAGCGCCGTTGGCGGGCGAGGACGCCCGCGCTCCCAGGGCGCGGCGCGTCAGGCCGTGTACGGCACGCCGATGTCGGCGACGACGACCTTGCCCGTGTAGACGGCGGCGCCGGGGGAGTCGAAGCCTGTTTTGGCGGCGACAAATGTGACGGTCATCGCCGCGCGGATCGACGGGGCGTGTGCCTGTCCCGTATCGCAATCCAGCCCGGTTGGGATGTCGATGGCCACCACCGGCCGAGCGGCTGCGTTGACCGCCTCGACGGCGACGGCAGCCGTACCGCGCAGCGGGCCGGAAATGCCCGTGCCGCCGATGGCATCGACGATCAAGTCGAATGGCCGCAGCGACTCGGCCAGGCCGCCCAACTCCTCGGCGTCGGGGGAGCGCACGTCATGGCGGAGCTTGCGGAGGATCGCCAGGTTGGCGGCGGCATCGGCGGTGATCTTGTCCGCCGCGGCGGCCAGGAACGTCGTCACCGCTGCCCCGCGAACGGCCAGGTGGCGGGCGATGACGAACCCGTCGCCGCCGTTATTGCCCGCCCCGGCGACAACGGCGATTTTTCTGCCGGTGCAGCCGCCCAGGAAACGCTCGATGGCGTCGGTGGCGGCCCGGCCTGCGTTTTCCATCAAAACCACACCGATCACGCCGAGGGTTTCGACGGCGTACCGGTCGATCCGGCGGAAGTCCTCTCGCCGCAGCGCCCGCATCAGGTCCCCTGCGCAAGCAGCGCGTTGAGTGCGGCCTGGATGTCCTTCTTGCTTTGCAGGCCAACCAACTGTTTGACGGGGCGGCCGTCCTTGAACAGTACGATCGTGGGGATGGCGCTGATGTTGAAACGCAGGGCCACGTTTCGGGCGTTTTCTGTGTTGACCTTGCAGACCTTGACGCGGCCGGCGAATTCCCCAGCCAGTGCGTCGATGGTGGGTGCCAGCATCTTGCAGGGCATGCACCACTCGGCCCAGAAATCCACCAGCGCGGTGACGCCCTTGGCGGTGATCTCGGCATCGAAGTTGTCATCCGTCAGGTGGATTACGTTGTCTGCGCTCATCGGCTCGCTCCTTCCATGTAAGCCGGTAGGGTGGGGCTACCGGCCCACCACATCCGTACCTCTTGGTTGCGATTACAGGCGATTGAAGCGTCTCCCGCGGGGCAGTAGCCCCGCCCTACAAAACCGGTTACTCAGTTACCGTTGATTTTGCGGGTGCACTTGCCGATTGGGACTTTGCGCCGAGCGTACTCTGCGTGGTGGGGGCCAACTTGACCTTCACCACACGGCCTCGCGACATTCGCTTGACCTCCAGGCGAAGCTCGCTTTGGCCGGCAATGAGTTTCTCGAAGTCCTTGACGTCGGCCACCGGCTGATCGTTGACGTGCGTGATGATCTCATAGGGCATGATCTTGGAGACGGCTGCCTTGGAGCCAGGCTCCACCTTGGAGACGATCACGCCGGGGTCCTGCGGCGAACGCTGGTAGAACCGCCGAACCTCGTAGGTCAAATCGCGAACCGTCACACCCAGCTCCTTGGACTTATATCGCGGGGCGGCGTCAAAGTGCGGCGGGCTTTCGACCACCTCGAAATCCTTGAGGATGATTTGCCCGTCGTGATAGAACTCCGCCTGATATTTTTTGCCGAAGCCCAACTCGGTCAAGGCGCGGGTGAAGTTGCTCTCCGCGGGAGGCCATGGGGCGGGAATCTGGCTGAGATATTGTTCGGGCACCTCGTCCAGTTTGTCCCAGGGAAATTGTCCGCCGGCAAATGGGGACTCATCAAGTTTGACTTCCAGCGGGACCGGCTGGTCCGCCACGTGCAGACGAAGCAGGATGAAACCAGGCTCGATCCCCACCCGAGCCGCCGGGGAGTCAGGATATACGTAGGATACGATCGCGCCGGTCTTGCCGTCCTTGGTCTGGTCGGAAACCTTGTTGCTGCGAGCCAGGTCCCTGTCCAGGGGCTGGAGTTCCACGCCCATCCACGCCAGGCGGTTTTCCTGGGCCTCCGTAACGGGGACATTACTGGAGTCGAAATTGGCCACTGGATCATCCAGGACCGGTTTAATATAGGCCACGGGAACCATGTCATCCTCGGCTCGCGCTCTGGGGGTTTCCTCGGCCTCTATTTTGTCCCTGCGCTGCAAGGGCAACAGCAGCAGTTGGCCGCCTTCAGTGAAGGCGAAACTTGTTCGACTGCTGTGATCGGGAAAGACCCGTCTTTTCCAGCCCAGCTCCAAGACGTAGAATCGCGCGTGGCTGTAGTAACCAAAGCGTTTCTCTCCCAAAACGCGGATGTTTGCGTTCATCAATAGCCGGCAACGCTGGTTGGAGATGTCTTCCTGGGAAAATTCGATGGGGCCTGGAAGGGGCCGTTCCAGGTCAGCCAGGAAAGCCCCGTAGTCCGTCAGCGTTCCGGCGAATTTCGCCGACACGGGCTTACCATCGGGAGGATAGACCTGAATCTGCTCCAATCGGCTGGTCATGTTTGACTTGAGGTCGGCCAGCACCAGTATGCGATTGGGGCTTACCAACACGCCCAAGACGTTCCGCTCCGTTTCCCCGCCGCCCCTGCCCTCGGGATTATAGTCCCGAAAGCTGAACTTGGCCGCCTTGTTGGGACTGCGAAAATTCAGGGATACCCGCAGTATGCCCTCGTCGGTCTTTCGCTCCAATCGAGCCAGTCCCTCGGCCATTTCCCCGGCGCTGATGACCGGCCAATCCAGGGGCGAACCCTTCCAGGAATCACCCGCGAATCGCCCGTTCATTGTCATGCCCACGGGCTTGCCCCCGCCATCTGTAACCAGGCAATACCAAGGGGCGCCGGAATATTCCTCCTGTTTTTCCGTGACCACCAGCGAACTGGGGAAGTTCTCCACGGAGATGCCCCATTGGGCATTTCCCAAGCCGTAGGTGACCACCGCGTACGGGCCGGCGGCATTGGGGTCGAAACTCAAGGGCCGTGCGTCTTTGAGGGGCGCGTCCAGTTGAAGGATGGTCCCATATTGCCAACGGCTGTAGGCCATGGGCTTGGCCCCTACCACCTGTTGGCCGAAACGAACTTCCGTCTTCTTGACGAACCTGGGGTGAAGGACCGTGTCAACGGTAAGCACCTGCGTGGCAGACAGCAGGAACCCGGGATATTCCATCGGGCGTTCGTCGCGGATAACAGTCGCTCCATCGTTGCCCCATCGGGAGGGCGGAACCTCGCCCTTGTCGAATTGGAGCGTGTATTCCACGCGAACCAGGCCGGCAGCGACCGCCGCGGCCACCGCGTGCTGGTCCACCTTCGCCTCGGAGTCCGGCTGCGTCGTCGCCGTTCCACGGGCCGAAACCGTCCAGGCCAAAACGCACAATACCGAAATACCCGTAAACCGTCTCATCATGAATCTCCCTGTGCCTGGGTCATTCCTGTTCGTAATCCCTGGAGTAATCCAACACCACTTTCCGTTCCAGTCCGTTGCGCAGAATCGTCAGGACCGCGCGGTGTCTGGCCGAAAGGTTGTCCATGGCCTCTTTATAGATGGCCGCGACATCCTCAAGGGTTGCAATCTCCTTGTCGTCGATCTTCACAAGGATGTCATTGCGTTCCAGCCCGGCGGAATTGGCGTTGCCGGGATACTTGACCCCGAAGACGAACACGCCGCTCTTGCGGTGGAAATACAGGTCGGGATTGTCAAACTGGTTGATGACCTTTACGGTTAAGTCCCATCGCCGGCATTCCAGTTCCTCGCCCTCGACCTTACCCTTCTCACGCGGGGTAAGCGCCAACGTAATTACCTTGCCGCCGCGCACCAGTTCCAAACTCGCTGTCTGGTCCTTTGGCAGCAGCCCCAGCATCCGCCGCACGGCCGGAAGGTTTTCCTCTCGCTCGGCGGTCACGGCCTGGCCGTTGACCTTGACGATTCGGTCCGTCGCCTGTATCCCCGCGCGCCTGGCGGGGCTTTCGGGGTCCGTTTCGGCCACAATGACGCCATCGGCGGCGTCGAAGTAGATGTTCTTATTGAAGTCCTTCAACGGTTGAAGTTGAAGCCCAGTCCAGCTCCAATTGACTTTTCCGTGCTCGCGAAGTTGCGGCAGCAGCAGGCGAATCGTCTCGGAAGGCACGGCAAAGCCCATATCCCCGCCCATGACCGTCCCCAAGGCGTTGATGCCCATCACCTGTCCGGCTGTATTGACCAGCGGCCCGCCGGAGTTGCCCGGGCAAATCGCCGCGTCCGTCTGAAGCCACAGGCTATACTGGCTCATGTCCGGCAGGAACCGGCTGGTGCACGATACGATACCGATGGACACCGAGCGGTTCAGTCCCCAGGGAGCGCCCATCGCCATTACGAAATCGCCTTCATGCAGCGCCGTGGAATCCCCAAGCTCCGCATACGGCGACTGCGTGTCGGGTGGTAGTTGCAGTTTCAGCAGCGCCAGGTCCGTGTCTTTGTCGCTGCCGAGAACCTTGGCCTCGACGGCCCGGCCGTCAAACAACAGGCAGCGAATCTCCGTGGCCTTTTCCACAACGTGCCAGTTGGTGAGCACCTCGCCGGAGGGAGCGATTATCACGCCGCTGCCGACGACTTCCTCCGTGAGCTTTTTGCCCGATTCATGGCTCTCCCGCAGGACCTTGACGAATACCACCGCCGGAAAGACCTTGTCCTTTGCCGAGGAGACAATCTGGCGGAAATCGCCCGTCGAGATGGGCCTTTGAGTCGAGGGCGCGCCTGGTGAACCGCCGCAACCCCAGGCCATCCACATGATGGCCTGTATGCCTACCGCCGCATGGAGTGCCTTCATGAGGATATACCTCCGACCTTTCGCTTGACCGTCGTATGGTGACGGGGAATATATTCCCACCACCGGCCTGACGCAACTGGCGACCACGCGAATTGTTCCTGACAAATCACCAGCCCAACGGTCCCGCCTTGACCGGTGCGGATTTTCGCAAGTCCAAAGACCACCGTGAGCAAAGTCGAATGGCCCGGGCGGGATTCGAACCCGCACTCCCGTTTCCAGAAAAGGGATTTTAAATCCCTTGCGTCTGCCAGTTCCGCCACCGGGCCGATTGGCCACGGAAAGCCTACCGCCGAGGGTCGGGAAAAGCAAACCTGGCGGCCCTGGCGACAGATGATTCAATCTTTTTGGGTTGAAATCGCCTCCGCG
>PMBX01000054.1 GCA_003153915.1 Phycisphaerales bacterium | reverse complement strand
GCATCGACGAGACGGTGGTCTTCCACTCGCTGACCAAGGCCGATATCGCCGCCATCGTGGAAATCCAACTCGCCGAGGTGGCCAAGCGGCTGGCGGACCGGCGGATAACCATTGAGACCACCGCCAGCGCCAAGGCGCTGCTGGGCGAGCTTGGCTACGACCCCAGCTTTGGCGCTCGACCGCTAAAGAGGCTCATCCAGCAGAAAATCGACAACGCCCTTGCCGAAAAAATCCTCCGCGGCCAGGTCGCCGACGGCGACCACCTCATCATCGACGGGCAGGGAAAGACCTTCACCTTCACCACCCAACGCGATAAATAAACCCATTGAACCGCAAGGGTACGTTTTTGAAGCCCCGGGCATCACTCTGAGATGAAGTTTCTGCGTGCGAAACGGTCTGCCGGAAATCCCGCACGCGACTGTATCAACAATACCGCTGGGCCATAGGCCCCGGCCTAGGCGGCTGGTTTATGGCCTTGGGTTTTTCGTGACAGTAATGGTTTTTCGGCCTGGGCAGGCGATTCCCCTTCGTTCCAGCAGGGAACCATCCTGAAGGTAGAGATCCACCAACGACTTGAGGTAGTTGGCCACGGCCTGCACCTCGTTGATCTGGCTTTCGAGCAGGTCCCGTTGTGCGGCGGCCACCAAAAGCGATGTGCTCTTGCCGACGTTGAATTTTTCCATCTCGGCCCGTAGCGACTCCTCCTTGTACTTTCGGGTGGTCGTCGTGGCGGCCATCTGCTGGTTGTCCCGCAGGATTTCGACGTAGGCGGTGCGGACATCGAGTTCGGCCAGTTGTTCGGCGTTTTGGAGGGATTGCATCAACTGGTCGCGGGTGATGACCGCGCGGGTATTCTGTGCCTGTGCCGCGCGGTTGAGCGGGGGATATTCCATCTCCAGTCCGGCCATGGCGTCGTAACTGCGTCCGCGAGAAATTTCGTTGATGGAAGGACCGAAGGAGTCGGCGTATCCGGTCCGGCCCAGTGTGACGAAGAAGTCCATCTTGGGCAACAGCCCGTTGCGCGTCTTGACGATTTCCAGTTCGCCGCGGTTGATCCTCAGACGTGCCTCGTTAAGGTCGGGCCTCAATTTGTTGCCAACCTGGACGTGCTCTTCCACGGGTCCCAGGTCCAGCGCCGGAACGGCCGGAAGGTCACGGGGAACCACCACGCGCGTAAAAATCGCCTTTCCAGGCGGGTTCAGCAGGCGCAATAAACCGAGTTGGACCGTCTGGAGGTTGCTGCGGGCGTTGATGAGGGCCTCTTTTCGCGAGGCCACCTCCGCATTGGCGGCGGCTTGTTCCAATTCAGCCAGCTTGCCCACGTGGATTCGCTCCTGGGTATCGCGAAGCTGATTCTCCGCCAAGGTAAGAGACTGCTCGACGATCTCGATCTGCCGCTGTGCCAGGAGGTAATCCCAATAGGTCTTTTCGGTATCGCTTACCAGCGTCTGGGCAAAGCCCCTCAACTGGTACTGCGAGGTCAGCACGTCCAGGCGGGCCTGTCTCAGGCTAGCCAGGTTCACATCCAGGCCGAAACCGCGCAGCAGCTTCTGCGTCACCGTCAGGCCCGCGCGTGATTGCCACTGGTCGGGGGAAAAATCCACGTCGCTGTCGAGGGAAAAGTCCAGCGAGGTTCCCGTGGGCAGGTCCTGCGTCAGTCCCACCCCGGCTGATCCGCTTTTGGAAACCGACGACGCTTCGCCCGTGGTAGCCGTCCTGGTGCGGCTGGCGGAGACGTTGGCGGTCAGGTCCGGGTCGAAGGCGGACCTGGCGATCTGCTCACCGGTCCGGCTGATCTGCGGATTGAATCGCTCGATGGCCAGCGATTCGTTGTTCTCCAGCGCCAGCAGAATCGCCTGGGAGACCGACACTTCCAGTGGTCCGCTGGTTCCCACCGGCTGGGATGCCGCGGGACGAGTCGCCGGAGATGGGATTTCTGCCGGGCGGCCGGCGGGACGAGGCGCCGGACCGATGTAGTCGGAAGGACTGGTCACGTCGTAGGAAGCGCAGGAAGACAGAATTCCGCACAGCGCCACGAGCACCGCCGACATGCATCGGGATAACACGTTGTTCATTGTCACAGGCTCCCGTCTATTCGTATCGCAGCGATTCGATGGGGTCCAGCGCCGCCGCCCGCCGCGCCGGATACCACCCGAAGAAGATCCCTACCATAGCGGAGAAAGAGATTGCCAGCAATACGCCGGACCACTCCACCGCCGCCGGGAAAGGCGAGGCCGCCGCGATGATCCTGGCCCCCAGGACGCCCGCGGCCGAGCCGAGCAGCCCGCCCAGCCCGCTGAGAATCATCGACTCGATGAGGAACTGGGTGCGAATGTTGGACCGCTTGGCGCCGATGGCCATTCGCACGCCGATCTCGCGGGTCCGCTCCGTCACCGTCACCAGCATGATGTTCATTATCCCGATGCCCCCCACCAGCAGCGAGATACTGGCGATGCCGCCCAGCAGGTACGTGAAGGTCTTGGTTATGTCCGTGGTGGCGCGGATCATGTCCGCCTGGTTGCGGATCTCGAAATCCAGGTCTGAATTTTCCGGGATACGGTGCCGTTTCCGCAGCACCGACGTCACATCGTCCTGGAGGGCCGTCAGGTCAAAACCGTCCTGCGCCTGGATATCGATCTCGCGGAGGTAGTCCAATCCGAATAACTGCTTCATGGCCACCGTGTAGGGCACGATAACCTGGTCGTCGGGATTGAACCAGCCCTGGTCGCCCTTGGCGGTCAGCACGCCGACGACGGTGAAACTCATCCCCTTGACCTTGACGACTTCACCGACGGGGTCGTTGAACCCCAGGAGGTTCTCCGCGGTGACCGGGCCGATTATGGCCACCCGGCTGCCGTTTTCCACCTCCTGCTCCGTAAACGACCGGCCCTTGTCGATGGAGAAGTCGCGGATCCCCAGCCAGGTGATGGAGGTGCCCGTTACATTGGATCGCGTGTTGCGGTTGAGGTATTTCACCTGGGCGCTGCCGTTGACCACCGGGGCGAGACGGCGTATGCCCTTGGCCTCGGCCAGGACGGCCTCCGCGTCGGCCAGCGTGAGGTTCTGCTGTGTTCCGCTGGCCACGCCGTGGGAGCCGCTCTGGCCCGGGCGGATGATCAACAGGTTGGTTCCCATCGCCGAGATGCGAGCCAGGACCGACTGCTTGGCCCCGGCTCCGATAGCCAGCATGGAGATGACCGCCCCCACGCCGATGATGATGCCCAGCATGGCCAGCAGCGATCGCAGCTTGTTGGCCAGCAAGCTGCGGATGCCCACCTTGACGATTACCCAGAACAGCATGGTCAGGCCGCTCCCGCGCCGTCAACGATCCGCCCGTCGCGAAGGTGGATCTGCCGGCGGCAATGTTTGGCGACGTCAGCCTCGTGAGTGACGACGATGATGGTGCGTCCCTGGCGGTTCAGGGAGGCGAACAGCGCCATGATCTCATCTCCCGTCTTGCTGTCGAGGTTTCCCGTCGGTTCGTCGGCCAGCAGTATCGCCGGATCGGTTATCAAGGCTCGCGCGACGGCGACTCGCTGCCGCTGCCCGCCGGACAATTGATTCGGCTCATGGCGCATGCGGTCGGCAAGGCCCACGGCCTCTAGCGACTCCGCCGCGCGGCCCTTGGCGTGCGGCAGCCCGGCGTATAGCAAGGGCAACTCCACGTTTTCCAGGGCGCTTAGGCGGGGCAGCAGGTTGAACGTCTGAAACACAAAGCCGATCCGGCGGTTGCGGATCTCCGCCAGCCGGTCCTCGCTCAAGGTGGAGACATCCTCGCCGCTCAGGACGTAACTCCCGCTGTCGGGGCGGTCCAGGCAGCCGATGATCTGCATCAGGGTACTTTTTCCGCTGCCGGAGGGGCCAGTGATGGCCAGCATTTCGCCCTCGGCCACGTCCAGGTCGATACCATCCAGCGCGGCAACGGTGGTTCCGCCCAGATGGTAGATCTTGGTAAGGCCTCGCGCCTCGATAATCATCAACGTCTCCCGCCGCCGCCCCCGCCGCCACCCATGAGCATCCTCTGCCCGCGTCGCATGTTCCGTTCCTGCTGCTGGGCAGCCCAGCGGCTGTCGCTTTCGCTCTTGCGGAATGTAACCGTGTCGCCCTCGGAGACGCCCTCGATGATCTCCGTCCGCAGACCGTCGTTGAGGCCGACCCGCACATCTTGGTCCTGCCCGCTAGCGCCCTTGGCGAGGGTGACGTAGAACGCCCGCCCCTTGCGGAGCACCGCCTCCACGGGAACGACCAGAACGCCCTGTTTTTCCGCGGACACGATCTCCACGTTGGCGGTCATTTCCGGTTTCAAGAACTGTTTATTTTCGCTGGTTACCTCGATCTTGACCTCGAAGGTCACCACGTTGGAGTTGTTGACGCCCCGGACGGCGACTTGAACCACCTGCCCGTCGAAGGTCCTTCCGGGGAAGGCGTCGGCGGTGATGATGGCTGGCTGGTCTTCCTTGACCTTGCCGATGTCGCTTTCGTCNNTGATGCCCGATGAGATGATCTGCCCGATCTGGATATTTCGCGCTGCCACCACGCCGTCCATCGTCGCGACCACCTTGGTGTCCTTTAGACGGTCCTCGGCGATCGTCCGGTCGATGGTATCGGCCTCCACCGTAGACTCGGCCAGCTTGACGTCCTGGCGCTTGACCTCAAGGCCGAGGCGCTGGGCCTGGATTTCTTCCAAGCCGACCTCCGCGCCGATCAAGTCCGACGCGGCTTGGACGGCCGCCGTCTCGGCTGTGTCGGCTTCCTCCTGGCTGGCGAGTTTTTTCTCGAGTAATTGTTTCATCCGGTCGGCCTTGGCGCGGGCGTCGGCGGCGCGGGCCTTGGCGGAGTCAAGGTCTGCCTTGGTTCGTTTCTCGCTGGTGGCCAGGTTGGCCTCGGCGATGGCCAGGTTTTGCTTGGCGGTGACCAGCTTCGCCTGTGAAGCCGACAGGCTGACCTCCGCCTGGTGGAGCAC
>PMBX01000149.1:9164-16304 GCA_003153915.1 Phycisphaerales bacterium | reverse complement strand
ATGATGTGGCTGCCGTGCTCGTTGCTGCGGTTGTCCTGGCAGATGGGCTTTTCCTCGGCCTTGAGCCAGCGTTTGAAATCCGTGCGGAACCAGTCGCGCCCCTCCGTGGAGATTCGCAGGTACCCGCCGGTCTCACCGTTGATCCANNTACTCGCTGAGGTGGCCGTTGGATTCGGTGCTGTAATAGCCGAAGCGCCGCAACACGTCGATGCGGACCTTTTCGGTCTTGCGGAATTCCGGATTGCGCTCGAAGGCCGCAAGCAGTTCCTTTCCGCTGATCTCCCGGCCTTTGTAGAGGATGCGGATGTACCAGGTCTGGTGGTTGATGCCCGCGCAGATGATGTCCACGTCCTTGGTGCTTTTTGCGCCCAGGACCTTGGCGATCTGCCAGTGGCCGCCCTGGACGCCGTGGCAAAGCCCCACGGTGTTGACCCGGCCAAACTCCAACGCCGCCCAGGTGTTCATGACGTTGGGGTTGGCGTAGTTGAGGAACAGCACGTCGTCCTTGGCCACCTCGCGGATATCCTTGCAGAAGTCCAAAATGCAGGGGATGTTCCGCTGGCCGTACATGATGCCGCCGATGCACAGCGTATCTCCGACGCATTGGTCCACGCCGTATTTGAGCGGGATGTCGATGTCATATTGATACGCCTCCAGCCCGCCGATGCGCGTGCAGTTGATGACGTAGTCGGCGTCGGCGACAGCGCGGCGGCGATCCAGGGTGGCCGTGATCGTCGCCGGAAGCTTGTTGGTCGCCAGGTCCTTTTGGCAGAGCTGGACCACCATGTCCAGGTTCCGCCGGTTGATGTCGGTCATCGCAAAATGCGTGTCGGCCAATTCCGGCACGGCGAGGATGTCCCGAAAGAGCTTGCGGGTGAAACCCACGCTTCCGCCACCGATGAATGCGATCTTAAGTGCCACGATTCCTTCTCCTTGACGAATGGTTTTTCGCCGCCGCCGGCCCGTCCGCGCCGCGCGGCCAAGATTGGCCTTCTACTTTCCTTCGCGTATCAACGCAAGTCAATCTTGGCTTGCCTGGATTCCGAAGGGGCAGGCCGTTATTTATTCAGGCGACAAGGCAGGATAGAATCACGGGAACTGCTGACGGCAGCGGTCTGATGACGGCGAAGAGCCGGAAGGCCCCTTGCGGGGTCATCCTGGAAACGTCGGCTTATTGAAGGAGCTTATTACACATGCGTATCCTCATCCTTGGCGGAACGGGCTTGATCAGCAACTCCATCACGCGAGAGCTTCTCGCTAGGGGCGACGACGTTACCCACTACAATCGCGGCCGCAGCGAGGCGATGTATGGACCGGGGAAAGTCGCCAGGATCGCCGGCGACCGCACCAGACACGGCGATTTTGAACGGCAGATGAAGGATGCCGGCCAATGGGACTGCGTCATCGACATGATCGGCTATCAGCCCGCCGACGCCGAAAGCGATGTCCGCGCCTTCGCCGGGCGAACGAAGCAGTTCATTTTTTGCAGCACCGTGGATGTCTACACCAAGCCGGCAACGCGCCTGCCCTACCTGGAGGACGAGCCTCTCAGTGGTATCGGCGGGTACGCGATCAAAAAGGTCGCCTGCGAGTCCATCCTCATGCAGGCCCACCGTCGCGGCGACATGCCGGTGACGATCATCCGGCCGGCAATGACATACGGCCCGGGCAGCGGCATTCGCAGTCCCTTTGGCGGAGGCGTCGTGATCGACCGCTTGCGCAAGGGTAAGGAGATTATTGTTCACGGCGACGGCATGAGCCTTTGGGTCGCCTGCCATGTCGACGATGCCGGCCATGCGTTCGTGACGGCAGCCGGAAAGGAAAGGACATTCGGCCGGGCCTACCACGTCACCGGCGAAGAGTGGATGACCTGGGACCAGTATCACCAGATCGTCGCCCAGGCCATCGACGCCCCGCAGCCGCGGATCGTGCACATCCCATCGGAACTCCTCGCCAAGGCCGCCCCGCGCCATGCGGGAATATGCATTGTCAATTTTATGTTCAACAACATCTTCGACAATTCCGCCGCCAAGGCCGACCTGGACTTCCACTACCGCATCCCCTGGCTGGAGGGCGTCAAGAGTGTTCAAGCCTGGATGGATGCCCGCGGGTTGGGGGAGAAGGACGACCAGGACCCCTTCTACGACCGCCTGCTGGAGGCATGGAAGCGATTGGGGGAAAACATGGTTGGCAGCCTGGCTGGACAGGAATCGTAATCGGTAATTTGTATGCTTCGGGGAACTTAGCGCTCGACGGGTGCCGGGTGCCATGGCCATGCGAAGGCCGTATTAAAAACATAAGACATGCCCGCGCGAGCGCGGGCATGGCACCCAATTAGGGAGGTTTTCAAGGCGCCGGTTCCCAGGGAGGGCGTTGGGTCTGACCCCAGATGGCTTGGTTGCCGTGGTTTTCAATGATGGGCTTGGAACCGCCCTTGCCTTTCCAGCCCTCCAGGCTCCAGCAGTTGATGATCGCCCCGTAGCAGCCCATCTTGCACCACAGCCCGCCGGCGGCGTTGCCCTCGGTGTAGCAGGTGATCAGCCGCTGGTTATTGTCGATCTCCAGGCCCCAGCCGGCGGGGCGGTTGGCGCCATAGGTTGATCCGTTGCCCTCGGCCACCACGTCGATGGTGTTGGAGCTGGAGTTGGCCGCGCGCAGACCGCCCAGGCCGTTGGCCACCAAGTAGGCCTGGATCTGGTGGGCGTTGGTGCAGCCGGGCATGTCTATACCGTCCAGCCGCAGCCCGTAACCGCGGTTGTCGAACAGGCGGCAGTCGCGGACCGTTCCGCAGTTGCCCTTGACGAAGCGGATCCCGTCGCCCCCGCAATGGCGGACCTCCAGGCCGGAAAGGTACACGAAGTCGGCCTGCCCGCCCGCCTCGCCGATCTGGATTCCCGTCTGGTCGGCGCTGCCGTCGCCCTCGATGGCCAGGTCGCGGATGTGGACCTGTTCGCTCTGTGTGACGATCAGCCCGCTGGACGGTCCGGCAAGCAAAAGGACGGAGCTTCGCGACCACTCGCCGCGGATGGGCACGTTGAGGCGGAGCTTGCCACGCAGGATGTATTGTCCCGGGGGCAGATAGACGGGGACACGAGCGGTCCGCGCCCACTGGACTGCCGAGCGCAGGGCGGCGGAGTCATCGGTCCGCCCATCCCCGAATGCGCCGAAGGCCCGGACATTGGCGGAATAGTTCCACGCGGGCGAGTCGGCGGCGTGGCCCGCGCACCCGCCCGCCAGAGTCGCCAGGAATGCGACGGTGAAAACCGGAAACCGTGAACTTGGGATCATGCTCGGTGGTCCCATAAACAGCCCTCTTGCCTAACTGTATCAGCCGGTGGGCCTTTGGGGTACCGAATTCCCATGCCGGTCAGCCGTCGCGGCCTGGGAGATCGAACGTAACATGTTATATATTAAGCTGATATGGCCGAGACCGGTGGAGGGGTCGCCAGTCTGGACCGGGGGGAAAGTCCCTACCAGGAACCGGTGCTTTGTGGTATAATCCTTATCTAATCGGGTCAGGTGGAAAGACCTCCCCCGCCCGGTGCGCTCGAAGCATCCCGCCATGGAAGGCCGATAGGAGTTTGTCCATTGTTGTGGTTGTTCCGGCGTGAGGAAATTCTCCGGGAGGAGTTTTTAAGATGGAGAGGGATTCGACCGTGAATCGTTCATTGGCTGATGTTGTTTCCTGCCGTTCCATCTTTGAACCGTTGGAGAACCGCTGCCTTCTGGACGGCACGCCGCCGCACTTCGACACAAGCCTGGTGGACCACTATTATGCTTCGACGCATTCGCTGACCCTCGGCGTGGACGGCGGAGACGACGATCTGGGCGACCACGTGGCCGTCAGCGCCGTCAGCAGCAATCCCAACGTGCTGGTCTCCGTTCCCACCGGCGACAAGTTCGCCCGGCTGACGTTTTCAGACTCCCAGTTCAATCCCGTCGGCGAGGTGGTGGTGGAGTTGTTCACCGCCGCCGGCGGGGCGGCCACCCAGCGGTTCATCACACTGGCCACCGACGGGGTCAACGAAGACGGCACTTTGGACGACGACACCACGCCGTTTTACAACAATGTGCCCGTCCACCGCGTCATCCCCGGTTTCATGATTCAGACGGGCGACGCTCTCAACGGCGACGGCACGGGGGGCAGCCCCCTTGGAAGTTTCCCCGACGCGATCGATCCGGTGCTGAGCTTCAGCAACCTCGGCGCGCTGGCGATGGCCAACTCCGGCCCGGATACCAACGATTCCCAGTTCTTTATAACCGACGGTTCGGCGACCTGGCTGGATGGAAAGCACTGGATCTTCGGGCAGGTGATTTCCGGCCAGGACATTGTGCGAGCTATCAGCCAAGTGGATCGCGACAGTAAAGACCGCCCGCTTGACATGCCCTATCTGACCAACGTGGATATCTTCGACAGTTACCAGGACGGGTCGGTCGTCGTCCAGGCGGTCAACGGTTTCGTCGGAGATGCGAACGTGACGGTCACGCTGACCGACGCGGAGGGCAACCATACCAGCAAGCAGGTCGAGATGACCTTTGAAGGCGACCTTCATGTGGCCCCGGGCAGCACGACTACCTACAGCGTCGATTTATCGGGGCTGACGGGGCCTACGATCGCCAGCAGCCTGACCACGGCAGCGGTGTCGCTGGACACAGTCAACGGGACGGCGACGGTGACGGTCCCGGCCGGTTATACAGGCATGTTCAGCGTGTCGATCTCGGACAACGCCACGTCCACGCCGCAGGTCGTCCGTTCCACTGACGTTATTTCACGCGACACTTTCGACCCGCTGGTCTTTGGACGCGTCCAGGCGTCCTCCGGCAGCAGCGTGCTCTGCACGCGGCAGGTGGGCGACCTCCTCTATGTCGGCAGGCAACCGACCACCAGCGACGGCAACGGCGGGCTGGATATCTACAATGTTTCCGATCCGGCCAAGCCCGTGCTGCTCAGCCGCCTGGAGGGCATGTTCTACTACCCCGGCACGACGGACACCGTGGATAGATTCCTGATCCACGATATCGAGGTCAAAGGCAACACGCTCATCGCCGCGACGACCTTGAGCATCTGGAGCGGCGGCCAGAATTACGTCGAAGAGCATCTGCTGACCTTCGATGTCTCCAACCCCGCCAAGGTCAAAGTCCTGGGCGGCACGTCCCTTGTCCAGGGGCTGGATGTCTGCGTGGATGGCAACCTGGCCCTGGTTACAGGGGGGCAGGACCACGGGGTTTTCGCCTTCGATATTACCGACCCCACCGACATCGTCCCGCTGGGGGAGTCCGTCAACCTGGTGCCTGGAGTCAAGATCTCTTATGCAATCGGCGTGGAGATTCGCAACGGCTTTGCCTTCGTCAACGCCAACATCGATGAAAACGGCCAGGCCGGCGCCGGGGTCGTCGTCCTGGACGTCACCGATGAACACGCCATCAAGTTCTCCGGATTCTTCCAGGCCGGAAGCCCCTGGGACATCGACCTGGACGGATCGATACTCTATGTGGCCGACAATAACGGGGCTTTGGTGGCCTTTGACGTGTCCAATCCTAAGGCGGTCAAGTACATCAACCACATCGCCGTCACCGGTGGACCTGTGCAGGTGGAGGTCGGTGGCGGGCTGGCGGTCGTCACCACCGGCAGTGGTTACGCCTTATTCGACGTGACGAACCCCAAAAAAATCCTGCCGCGCGCCGTGTTGAACAACGGTCTCAGCGAGGGCAGGCACGTCTCCGTCAACGGGCAGTGGGTCGCCCTGCCGCTGGGCGGGGACGGCTGGGTGATGCTCGACGACAAATTCACGCGGATCGTGGGCAAGCAGACCCTCCTGGACGAGCACGGCACGGCGGTGACGTTCAACGTCAAGGGCGGCCAACTAGTCGTGGATACCAGCGGTTTTGTCGGTGGGCAGTTCCGCTCCATGGACGTGATCGCAAGCAATGGCTCCACCACGGTCAGCATTACAAGCAAGGCGGAGTTCACCATCGGTGATATCACCGTCCATGGTTCGCTGGGCAGTCTCACAGCCAAGCTGGCCAACCTTGCCGGCGACATGACGGTGGAAGGCACGATCGCAACGCTGACGCTTGGGGATTTCGCTGGCGGCCGGATCGACCTTAACTCCCTTGGCGCGGCGGTGGATCCGAAGTTGTCATTATCGCTGACTTTGGACCAGGTGAAAGACTGCCTCCTCAACACGCATGGGATTCCCATAAAAAGCCTCTCAGCCGCCCAGTGGCTCAACACCGACGGAGACGCGACCAACGACCGGATCATCGCCCCGTCCATGGCCAAACTGTCGGTGAAATACGACTTTGCCGCCGGGATGGATATCAACTGCTCCACGGGGCTTTCGGCGCTGGGTAGCGCCAGTATCGGCGGCAATGTCGCCGGCGATCTCTGGGACATCAGCGGCGGGAGCCTGGATAAGCTGTCGGTCAAGGGCAACATGGGCACGAATCTGACGATCGCCTATTCCGGCGTGAAGCCCGCCCTGGGCAACGCCTCCATCAGCGGCAACGTCACCGGCGGTTTGTGGGACATAAGCGGCGGGAGCCTGGACAAGCTGACGGTCACGGGCAGTATGGGCGGGAACCTTAAGCTCAACTATTCCGGCCTGAAGCCCGCCCTGGGCAGCGCCAGCGTCGGCGGGGACCTTGCCGGGCGAGTATGGGACGTCCTGGGCGCCGTCGGCAAGATAACCGTGACCGGAAAGATCGACGACAGCGTGATCCGCTCCACCGGAAACGTCACGAGCATCACGGCGGGGGCGATCTACGACAGCGACATATTGGCCGGTTTCGATTCCACCTTCACCGCCCGTCACGCCGACGACCACGGCGACTTCGCCGGAAGGCCCTTGTCAATTATCAGTTCGATTTCCATCAAGGGCCTCAAGCTGCCCACGGGCGTCACGCCGCCGGCGTTTTACATGGATAACGTCAACGTCACCGCCTCCAAGATCGGCAAGGTCTGCCTTATCAACGCCGATTTCACCGATTGCGGCCTGTTCCTCTGCCAGAACCCGCTGGGCGGTGAAGTGGCTTCGGTCAAGCACACCGACACCGTGCTCAAGAAGACCTGGGTCTGGCCGTCCACGAGCATGCCGAACGCCCCCGCCGGGTTCGTCAACATTCTGTGACACCCGGTTC
>PMBX01000149.1:0-9145 GCA_003153915.1 Phycisphaerales bacterium | reverse complement strand
GGCAACATGCGAGGCCGGCGGTGGCTTCCTGTCGGCCGATAATCAAGCTCCCGTTTTCGTGGCGTCTCGGTTACCATGCCACATTCGTCGTTCGACATTGTTTTGCAGGTATTAGTTCCCGCGATGACTGGAGGGGGCCGTGATCGGCGGTATTCTGTTCGGTTTGGCGGCGGCGTTGTTCCACTCATTGTCGTACCTGTCCACGCGATTTTACGTGTCCGGCCGCCAGGGTGGAGTCATCGGTCTGCTTCTTGTGGGACACGTGATAATGGGGATCGTGTCGCTGATCCTGTTGCCGTTTTTCCTGCTCCCCGACTTGCCGCCGATGTGGACCTACCTTCGCCCGGCGGCGGTTTCGTCGCTGTTTTATCTATTGGGGCAGGCGGGGCTTTTCGTGGCATTGCGGCGGGCGGACGCCTCGCGGGTGTCGCCTTTGCTGGGGCTGAAGCTGGTGATCCTTGCCGGCATATCCGTGACCTTGCTGGGTAAGAGTTTGTCGCCGGCACAGTGGGGGGCGGTGGGCCTGGCCGTGGCGGCGGCCTTTGCGCTCAACTACTCCGGCAGGCCCTTGTCCTGGCCGTCGGTGGCGGGGGTGCTGACGGCCTGCCTGTTTTATTCGTTGTCGGACCTGAACATCGTGGTCCTGGTCCGCAGCCTGGACAGCCGGGGCGGGTTTCGCGCGGCCCTGATGGGGACGTTCGTCTGCTATATCCTCTGCGGTGTCGTCTGCCTGGCGCTGCTGCCGTGGGCGGGTCACAAGCCCTGGCGGGACTGGCCTTACGCGTTGCCATTCGCGGCGACCTGGCTGGGCGCGATGGTCTGCCTGTTCGCCTGTTTTGGCGCCGTGGGGGTGATCCTGGGCGGCATCCTGCAATCGACGCGGGGGATCATCTCCGTGGCCCTGGGCGCTCCCCTGGCGGCGATGGGATGGATTCGCCTGGAGCAGCCGGCAGGGAGGGGGGTGCTCCTGCGACGGCTGATCGCCGCGGGGATGATGACGGCGGCCATCGCCCTGTTTGTCTCCAGCGGCGGGGCAGTTTAAGACCGCACCTGTTGGTGTGGGGGTCAGGCCAGGATGTCCAGCTTCTCCAGGCTGACGGCGTGGCGGAGCGGCCCGCCGCTGCGCCACGATTCGTATTCTTCGATCATCATGTCGGCCATCCTGCACACCTCCGCGTCCATCGAACCGGCGATGTGAGGGGTCTGCACGACGTTGGGAAGCTCATACAGCGGTGAACCTGCCAGCGGAGGTTCCGGGTCCGTCACGTCCAGAACGGCCCATAGGTCGTCGCGGCGGCGCAGAACCTCCACCATCTCATCCTCTCGGACGATCGCACCGCGGGCGGTGTTGATGAAGGTGGCGCCTTGTTTCATCGACTCCAGCATGGCGCCTGTGATCATCCCCTTGGTGGCAGGGATGTTGGGGGCGTGCAGGGAAACCACGTCCGCTCGGCGGAACATATCCTCCAGGGAACATAGTTCCACATCCAGGCGGCGGGCCTCCTCGGCTGAGACGTATGGATCGTAGGCCAGCACGGACACGTCGAAGGGCTTTAGCAGTTCCCGCGTCTTGCGGCCCACCAAGCTCATCGAGATCAGCCCGACGGTGCTACCGAAGGCTCCGGGCATGGGCAGTTTTTTCCAGCCGGCCCGGCCGAGGCGGCGGATGTTCCATGCGTGCGCCCAGCCGCGCTTCAACGCAAAGAGGATCATGGCCAGGGAGTATTCGGCCACGGGGACGGCGTTTCCGGCAGGCGCTGCCGTCACGATCACGCCGCGCTCCAGAAACGGACGGGCGAAGTATTTAACGCTTCCGGCGGCGTAAAAAACAATCTTAAGGGAGGGCAGAAGGTTCAACTGCTCGGCCGAGAGGACCGGCATGCCCCAGGTGGAAAAAATGACCTCCAGGTCCTTGAGCTTGTCGGCGTGCTGGTCCAGGTTCCGCGTGCCGATCATCTCGCCGTAGACGCGCGCGATGGATTCGATGCGCCTCCGCCGCGGCGGGTCGTAGACCTTCCATAGGTGCTTGCCGTCTGCGTCCTCAGAGAAGAAGGCGGCAGGGGCCGTCTTGGTGTTGCCGTTTTTATCGGGACACATCGCGGACATTATACAATTGATGATCTACGGCGTCACGCGATAGCCCCGGATCGTCAGGGCCTTTCAGATGGCGGGTTGGAAATGGTCACGAAGCCGGCGAAGTTCACCAAGACCTCGAAGTTCACGAAGAATGTCGATAAGTCTTGAATTATTCTTTGNNGAAACTTCCGTGCCCCGGCCGCCACTTGGCAGGTGGCGGCAGCGGAAAGACACGTTAGAATATAAGTGCCAGTTGCCAATGGGAAAATCATAGGCAAGAAGACGGGCGACATTTGTTTTGCGGGAGTGTCAGGAGAATGACCGCGTGAGCGCCGCCAGGAACCCATCGGAGAAGATCAAGGTCTTTGTCGTCGACGACCACGCCGTCCTGCGCCGGGGCCTGGCACAACTGATCGAGGCCGACGGAGGCATGGTCTTTTGCGGCGAGGCCGCCAGCGCGCCCGAGGCGCTGGAAAAGATGGAAAAGGCCCCCCCCGACGTGGCCGTCGTGGATATCTCCCTGCGCGACAGCAGCGGTATCGATCTGATTAAGGACATTAAAATCCGCTGGCCGGAAACCGCCGTCCTGGTGCTGTCGATGCATGACGAGAGTTTCTACGCCGAGCGAGTCCTTCGCGCCGGGGCCAGGGGATACGTCACAAAGGGCGAGGCATCCGAGAAGGTCATCGAGGGCATCCGCCGGATTCTGCGCGGCGAGGTGTACGTCAGCGACAAAGTGACCGCCAAGATGCTCGGCAAGTTCGTCAAGGGCGCGGCTGGTTCAAAAGATTTTTCCATGGACGCGCTCAGCGACAGGGAGTTGGAGGTCTTCGAGCTGCTCGGCCAGGGGCTTTCCACCAACCAGATCGCCCAGCGTCTGCACCTGTCGGTCAAGACCATCGACACGCACCGCGAGAACATCAAGCGCAAACTCAACATCGCCAACGCCTCCGAACTTCTTCAACGGGCAATCCAGTGGGTCCGTTACGAACGCGGCGGATAGAATCTCCACCGCCATAGAGGGGAAAGTCGGCGATTTTCACTTTCCGGCGTATTTGCCGCATAGGATTGTAACAACGTCGCTTCCGTCATCCATCAACAAGGAGCCGAATCATGATGGCAGAAAAGAAACAAGGCAAGTCGCTTGGATGCTTGGGTTTTTCCGGGGCGTTTGAGGGCGGGCAGTACCAGCTTCCGGTCCTGCCATATGGGTTTGACGCCCTGGCGCCGCTGTACGAGGAACGGACGCTGCGGATCCACCACGACAAGCATCACGCCGCCTACGTCAACGGGATCAACGCCACGTTGGCAAAGCTGGCGGCGGCTCGGTCGGCGGGGGATTTCGATGCCGTCACGGCGCTGTCGAGGAATCTGGCGTTCCACGGCAGCGGCCACGTGATGCACTGCCTGTTCTGGAATTCGATGACCCCCGGCGGGGCGGAAGTTCCCGAACCGCTGGCGGCGGCGATGAAGGACAGTTTCGGTTCGCCCGAGGCTTGCAAGAAGCACTTCGCCGCGGCTACCAAGGCCGTCGAGGGCGGCGGCTGGGGCGTGCTGGCCTATGAGCCTATCGGCGGCAAAGTGGTGATCCTCCAGAGCGAGAAGCACCAGGACCTGACTATCTGGGGCGCTGTTCCGCTGCTGGTCTGCGACGTATGGGAACACGCATACTACCTGCAATATGCCAACGACCGGGCGAGTTGGGTTGACAACTTCCTCAAACTGGCCAACTGGGGCTTCGCCGCCAAGCGGCTCGAAGCCGCCACCGCATCGTAACGAGCGGGCTTTTTCGATCACCAAGCTCACCGAGACCGCAAAGAAAGACTTTTTGACGTTGTTCTTTGTAAACTTCGTGAACCCGGCGGTCTTTATGATCTTTTCCGATCCGAGAAGGGAAAGGCCCTTCGGTCCGCCGGTCTTGCGGTTTTACTTGACATTCGGGGTTGCAGGGATATACTTCCCGACTCGTTTGGGTCCGCAGCCTGGCCGGCGGGCTGTTTTCGTCGGCGACCAGCAGAGAGGATTTTCAGGGTGGCTAAGAAGGCACAACCAAACAAGACCGGAAAGCGGGACAATCGCGGCACAAGCGGCGGCGCGAAAAAGACGGTCTCGCGCCCTTCCGAGGAAGCCCCCCAGGCCCTCCGCCCCGACGCCGCGCCCCGTTTGAAAAAAAGCCCCCTGTCCAAGGCGGAGTTGAAGGACTTCCGCCAGTTGCTCCTGGAAAAGCGGCGCGCCCTGGTGGGCGACATGAGCGGCATGGCGACAGAGGCCCTGCGGACCAACCGCCAGGAAGGCACCGGCGACCTGTCCAAGATACCCACCCACGACGCCGACGTCGGCACCGACAACTTCGAGCAGGAATTCACGCTTGGCCTGCTGGAAAGCGAACGGACCCTGCTGTCTGAGATCAACGAGGCCCTGGAACGGATCGACAAGGGCACATTCGGCATCTGCGTGGGCACGGGCGGCCCCATCGACGCGTCACGCCTCAAGGCCCGGCCATGGGCCAAATACTGCATCGAGTACGCCCGAATGCTGGAGAAGGGCCTGGTTCGCCCCCGATCGGAAGATGACAAGCCCTTCCGCCAAGTGGACGACCAGGACGAGGCCGCCGAGGAGGCCGAGGACATAGAGGAAGTCGAGACCAAACTGGAAGACCTCCCAGAGGAAGAAAACCCCTCCGAGGACTAAACCCACCTTGCCCGCCTCCCGCTCAGCACCGACGAGATCGGATAAACAACCCTCCGACACCGTTGAGTCCCTGGCGATGCGTTGCCCCCTGGCCGTGACACTGTTCGTGGCCCTTACCGTCGCCGGATTGGCCGCGGACCTGGCATCCAAGCACTACGTCTTTGAGTCCTTCCTGAGCGATCCGGCGCTGCCAAGGCGCGTCGAACGAATCCAACAGGCCGTCCAGGATCGGATGGTTGCCCGCGAGGTTCTACAGCAACTCCACCTCAGCCGTCAGGTGCTGCCCGGCATGCGGTTCACCATAACGACCAATCCGGGCGTGGTTTTCGGCCTGCCCATGCCCCGCTGGGCGGTGCTGGCGACCACAGCCGTTACGCTCGTGCTTGTGACCATCTTCTTCGCCACATCCCCTCCAGGGGCGCATTTCATTCACGTGGCGATGGCCTGCATCTTATCTGGGGCGGTGGGCAACCTCTACGACCGCCTGTACAGCGAGGTGACTCTGCCGGGTCTGGAGCCGATCCGATGCCAGGTGCGGGACTTTATCGACTGCTCGCAATTGCACTACAACAGCGTCTTCAACGTCGCCGACAGCCTGCTGGTCGTCGGCGCGGCCATCATCGTGCTCCATTGGCTGGCGGGGGTCGTAAAAAAATCCCCGCCGACCTGATCGGCCGGCAATTCGCCGCGCAGCGGCATGGGCCAGGGGGTTGGAAACACATCATGGCTGGCGATGAAACATCCGCGTCAGTGACGCGACTCCATGCCGGACGGGACACACGAGCGGCCTTGGTGGAGATCATCGCGGATCTGTTGTTCCTCATGGTGTTGGTTCCACTAGGTAGATACCTCAACCACCGACTGACCGGGCAAACGATAGCCTGGCACATCGTCGCCGCCGGGGGGCTTGCCGGCTTGGCGGCGATGACAATAACGCTGTATTACCGAATCCGCCGACGTTCCCCCGACGCGCTCCTGGAACACGCCCTGCCCGCCGACGACATGGAAGCCCTCGCCCCGTTGCGAAACTTCGCTGCCGCGGAGGGTATGGACGACCTGGCCATCAAACTCCTTGCCCCCGAATATACAACCACCGAAAACCTCGCCGCCTGCATCATCAATAAGAAAAAACCCATCATCATCCTGAGCCGGTTTCTGGTGGACCTGCTGTCGCCGGAGGAATTGCTTGCCGTCTTCGCCCACGAAATCGCCCACATTCGCCGTCGGCGCGGCAGCGGGACCGTACCCAGGCTGGTTTCAAGGGGAGTATTTCTCCTGTTAACTTTTGGATTTACCTTTGTTTTCTTGAGACTTTACAAGAACGTCCCGCCGCACGACCGCCTCTTTCTGGTCGTTCCGCCGTTGCTGCTTGCGTGTCGCCTGATGTTTTTACTGAGCGAAAGACTGCAACTGTGGATTCGCCGTAACGAGGAACACGTTTCCAACATCATGGCGGTAGACATGACCGGCCGCGCCGGTCCGCTGATCTCGGCCATCGAAAAGATCGCCGCCGCGACCGGCAGGGACAAACCCGCACCGTGGTGGCAAATCGCCCTTTTTGCCTCCCAGCCGTCAGCGGCGTCAGCCATCGCTCGCATCCGCCGCCACGCCGCGAGAAAAGGCATTCCCCTCGATTAGAGCTATTTAACTTTGGATGTTTACACCGCTCTGGCGGGGCTCTGTCCCGCCAGCCCAACAGATGCTTGATATCGCGGTGGGACGGAGCCCCACCGCGCTATCACCCAAACTTAAAATGCACGAAAAGGCATTCCCCTCGATTAACCGCTGCCCCGCCGGCGGGACAATCGTGTATCATGTGACCAGCCGGCCGACCAGATCGCTACACCGGAATAAGGCAACGTCCGCATGAGTGAACCGAAATCCACAAGACCAGTCCTGCTGGCCATGAACACCGACGATCTCCGCCATGTGGTCGCCGACCTGGGATGGCCCGCCTATCGCGCCGATCAGCTTGCCGACTGGGTCTACCGCAAGGGCGTCACCGACCCGGCCGCCATGACCAACCTGCCACGCAAACTCACCGAGAGCTTCGATATCCTCACCTCGCGCGTCGTCGCCCGCCGAGAGAGCCGCGACGGGACGATCAAGCTGCTGCTGGAGTATCCCGACGCCCAACGCGTCGAGGCCGTGCTGATCCCCGACTCGCCGCGCGCCACGGCTTGCCTGTCCACCCAGGTCGGCTGCGCCTTCGGTTGCAAATTCTGCGCGTCGGGAATGAAGGGCCTGGGGCGCAACCTCAAGAGCGGCGAGATCCTCCAGCAACTCCTGCACCTCCGCCAGGCAGCCGGGCGGCGAATCACCCACGTCGTCTTCATGGGCATGGGCGAACCACTGGCAAACTACCAGCCCACCCTCCAGGCCGTCCGCGCGATCATCGACCCGAAGCGTTTCGCGCTGTCCGCCCGTAACGTCACCGTCTCGACCATCGGCCTGCCCGCCGCCATCCGCAAGCTCGCCAAGGAAGCCCTGCCCATCACGCTGGCTATCTCGCTGCACGCGACCAACGACGATTTGCGTCGCAAGCTGATGCCCACCGCCGCCCGGGCGGCCAAGGTAGACGACGTGCTGGCCGCGGCCGAGACGTTCTACGCCAGCCGCAACCGCGAAATCACCCTGGAGTACCTCCTGCTGGAGGGCGTCAATGACGATATCGCCTGCGCGGAGGGCCTTATCGGCGTCGCCCATCGCCTGCGGTGCAACGTCAACCTGATCGTCTACAACCCCGTCGAGTCGCTGCCGTATCAACCCAGCGATCCCAAGACCGTCCAGGCTTTCCTGGGCCGGCTCAAGAAACGCAGCGTCAACGTCCACCTCCGCCGCTCGCGCGGCAGCGACATCGCCGCCGCCTGTGGCCAGCTCCGCCGTAACACTCCACGATAGAGCAGTTGAAGTTTGGTTTTTTCGCTGGCTGGCTGGGTTCCGTCCCGCCAGCCCCAATATACGTTTCTCTGCGCGGTGGGACGGAGCCTCGCCGCGCTATCACATACACTCGGCTGGCGGGGCTCTGTCCCGCCAGCCTGAAAGGTGCCTGACCGCGCGGTGGGACGGAGCCCCACCGCGCTATCACACAAACTTCAAGTTCGCCGAGACGTCATTACATGGTCCCGTTGCTTGTTTTACGGTGCGAAGGTACCGTTTTGCGCGCACTTTTATGTCGCTGCCTGAGCCATTTGAACATTTTTTTGCAAATTTTTTATCAGGTGGTTTTATAAAGAGTTACGTCATGCCTGCCACCGGGATGGTCCTCATTTGCTTCAAGGAATCCGTTCCCCCCGCCGGTAATACAGAGACCGCGATTTTCGCGGTGGCCCAGGGCGTGATACGGGCGAAACGCGACGGACGATGTATGGGACGTTGCCTTCGCACCACGCTCAAAGGCAGCAGCACCCGCCGCGGCGTACGACGTGACGGGCAGATTAAAAGGCAGTAGCCGCCGGGAGACTTGTTCCCCAGCAGCTTGGCCGGTCGTCGATTTAGTCCGACGCCCCGGCCGACTGCGAAGTTTTGTAGTGATGTGTTGTTTGTTGCTTTGTTGTTTGTTTAGTTGCACCGAATGGGGAACAAGTTTCCCGCGGATTTTTTACAAGACCGGAATACAGGATTACAGGAAGACCGGAAGACGGAAAAACCGAAAAAGCAACAACCAAGAGACCTAAACCGGTAATCCTGAAGTCTGAGGACCGAAGTCGCAAGCCGGTTGAATGAAGCCGTAAGTCCCAAGCCTGCTCCCTTACAGGTCGGGTTCTTCCAGCGGTTGCGGGCAGTGAATTTTTCTGCCGCAGGCCGTACATTCCCGTCCGCTCCAGATGCCCTCCAGCATGTCCAGCACCGGGTCGATCAGTTCGAGCTGGTCGGTGCAGACGCCCCCCTCGAAGTTTCTCCGCCGCGCGCTCTTTGCACCCAGGCCGGCCCCGGTGAGGTTGGCCGAGCCGAGGTACATCCACCGCCCGTCGGCGACGACGGCCTTGATGTGTACCCGCGGGCAGCGGCGCATCACCAAGCCGGCGGGGGTTCCCTCCTTGAGCCTTTCGCGCAACGGTCCGCTGGGCACGCCGCCATGCAGCAGCCGCACCTGGACCCCACGGGCCGATAATTTTCCGAGAATCTCCAGAAAGCTTTCGGCCCGGCCGTCGCGGCGTCCCCGGCCGGCCGGACCGGCGGGGGGAATGTGCACATCCTTGACGTCGGCCGTGGCGATGAACAGACGATGACGCACCGCCCCCAACGCCTCGCCCAGCACGCCTTCTAGGTGCTCGTCATTTAGGATCAGCTTGACCACCGCTGATTCATCGGCCGGGAAGGCCCGCTTAGATTACCTCACGCTCGACGGTCCCGCCGCGCTATCACCCAAACTTAG
>PMBX01000110.1 GCA_003153915.1 Phycisphaerales bacterium | reverse complement strand
ATTAATTGTTAAACGTTTCGCGGGGCCGTAGCCCCGCCCTACAAAACTGGATATTTTATAGGTGGGTGCCATGGCTAAGCCATGAGCAGAGCACCAGGCTGGCATAGGGAGCGACGGAGATAGGCATGCCGACGGGGAACTCCACAATTCAACAGCCGGGGAATATGATGACTTGCCCTGTCCCTTCGGCCAGTCCTGAACTGGTCGCACGCTGGCTCGGGAAGATGAGAATCGGTGCCATGTGCGGGCTTGCAGTCGTCGTTAGCCATGCTGTGTACTTGGTGTTAGGGGTTATCGGGATCGCCCCTGGAACCAGACTCGCCAATGCAATCTCATGTGCGATAACCATTGTCGGAGGTATAGGCGTTTGGTTGCTGGTCTCCTCGGAGCCTCATAACCCCAAATGGCTTTGGCCGTGTCGTTGGGCCTTGCGTTTGATCACTGTCGCTCTTGTTCTACTATGCGTGGAGTCTATCGTAGTCTATGGCTTTTTCAGGAATCTNNTCCGATGAACGTCGGAGTATGCGGGTCTTGGCTGCTTCTATACTGGTATCTCAAGACACTGTCCCATAGGCTCGCTGACACGACACTTCGCAAGAACTTTGCGGTGCTCCTCTGGTTGTTCGGCGTGATGTTCGTTCTTGGCCTTCTGCTTCTCACGTGCGAGGGCCGGACTCATTACGGTAGCATTCAATCGCCATCAGCAACAGCCCCAGCCTGGGCGCAAACGCAATCATCAGTCAGAACTTTCCTAGGGTTCTCGGTCCAAATAGCTTACTACGTGTGGGAGGGATGGTTAATGTGGAGATTGTCGCGACGACTGAATCAGTTCGGTAGGGTGGGGATACTGCCCCATGTGATTGATTAATTGTTAAACGTTTCGCGGGGCGGTGGCCCCGCCTTACCCGGCTGGGACGCGGAGAGGCTTGAGGTGAACTGCCGTGGAAAAGCAGGACTATGAACTGAAAGACCAGGCGGTCCGCCTGGCGTTTGAGGATCTCCGGAAGAAATCCCCGCAGCGCCTGGCGACCCGGTTGAGCCTTTCCTGGAGTAATTGGGGATTCGGCATGGAGCCGCTGGCCGAGTCCGCCCGCAGGTTGGCCGGGGCTGGGCTGGCCTTCGTCGAACTGCACGGAAACCATTACGGCCCGGACCTGGGATACAAGCCCGCCGAAACGCGGAAGATTCTGGGCGATCACAACATCCAGGCCGCCGGAATATGCGGGATGTTTTCCGCCGACAACGACCTGTCCTCCAACAGCGGAGTCGTCCGCCAGCGGGCGGTGGATTACCTTCGAAGGACGATCGAATTCGCCGCCGCCGTCGGCGGAGAGTACGTTCTGGTCGTTCCTGGCGCGGTGGGCCGGCCCCTGCGGTATGACGATTGCGAGTTCGACCGCTCCGTCCAGACGCTGCGAATCGCCGCGGACCTCTTCGTCCAGCGCGGGATCAAGGCCGCCATCGAACCGATCCGCTCGGCGGAGGTGAGCTTCTGCCATACCGTCGCCGACGCCCAGCGGTATATCGCGGCGGTCAGTCACCCTGGCGTCCGGCACATCAACGGGGACGTCTACCACATGCAGAGCGAAGAGAGCCACATAGCAACGGCGATCCTCCAGGCCGGAGAATCGCTCACCAACCTGCATATCGCCGACAGCAACCGCTGCGCCTTGGGCGACGGCTCGTTGGACCTCGACACGCTCATCATGGCCCTCTACGTCGTCGGGTACAACCGCCCCGGCTGCTATGTGACGCCCGAGCCGCTGGGACCGGGCGGCGATCCGTATCCGGCGATGCATGGCCGGCCCGACCCGCAGGCGCTGGACAGGCTCGTCAATCGGACGGTCCGCTATTTCCGCCGGCGCGAGGAATGTGTCCTCCAAGGATGAAGACGGCCTGCTGACCGGCGGCGCAACTGCACGAGACTGTAGGGCACGCGGATTAGCGACCGAAGGAAGCGATCCGCGTGCGGAATGCCTTTGTATCCACACGTAAAAGGAAGGACCAAAAATCCCGCCCTCGGCTGAAAGTCGCTTTCCCCGTCAGGGATGGTCTTCCACGCCGGCAAGTTGCCGTCGCAGTTCCTGGTTGACCTTGCGCATCAGGTCAACATATTCCATCTGCGCGATGGTGAACTGCTTGAATTCCTCAGCCGCCAGCAGCTTGCCCTCCAGTGCGGCAAGGCGTTGCTTGTCATCGACCTCGATGGGCTTGTTGTCCTGTTCCAGGGCGGCGATCTTGTCGGATTGAGCACGGTAGTCCTTGAGCAGTTGCTCCAGGTCCGGCCTCTTGCTCATAGCCGTCCGCGCCGCGCGGAGCTTTGCGGCCTGGGAAGATTGGGCGATGGTTTTGCCGAGTTGTGCGGCGAGGTCGATCATCTGCTGGTCCATGGGCGTCTCTCCCGATATTTGGTTATTCTGCCGGCCAAGCATACCGAAGTCGGCCGTCTGTGTCAGCGGCAAAGAAGCAGGCGGGGCGCGGGTTTGCGGGAAAGGCTGGCACAATGACCCTGCCGCGGATAGCCTACGGGCGCAATTCCCAAGCCGGTCTGCCGGCGGAGGGTTACATCCAATGCCACAACAATACGCCGAGGCGATTATCAAGTACCTGGCCGGCCGGAGCTACCAGCCGCTCAAGCCCCGCCAGCTCGCCCGCCAGATGGGCATCGAGGACGCCGATTACGGGGCGTTCCGCACGGCAATCAAGACGCTCCGCGACAGCGGCCGCGTAGCGCTGGGGGCCAAGGACAGCCTGACCCTGCCGGAGATGCCCGGAAAGGTTGTGGGCTTCTACCGGCCCAATCAGCGCGGGTTCGGTTTCATCATTCCCGAGACGCCCAACGCCCACGGGGACCTGTTCATCCCCGAAGGCGCTGCCGGCGGGGCGCTCAACGGCGACCTGGTGGTGGCGACCGTCCGCAAGCAGGGCAAGCGCGAGGGGCGGATGCTATTCGCCGGCCAGGTCGTCGAGATCGTCAAGCGCGCCCGCAACCGGTTCGTCGGCACGCTTCAGCGGTCCGAGGGAACCTGGTTCGTCCTGCCGGATGGATCGGGCATGACCACGCCGATAGTGGTAGCCGATATCGGGACCGCCGGTCCGGGCCAGGGCGCCAAGGTCGTAGCGGAGATCATCAAGTATCCCCAACCCGGCGAGTTGCCCGAGGGCGTCCTGGTGGAAGTGTTGGGGCCAAGCGGCCAAATCGAGGTCGAGACGCGGGCGGTCATCCGCGCCCACGGCCTGGAGGAGGCATTCTCCGATGCCGCGATGGACGACGCCCGCCAGGCGGCGGAGGGATTCGACCCCCAAGTCCTCGACGGAAGGCGCGACCTGACCGGCTTGACCATCGTCACCATCGACCCGCCCGACGCACGCGACTTTGACGACGCCATCAGCCTCACACGCAGCGGCCAGGAGGTCACACTCGGCGTGCACATCGCCGACGTGTCGCACTTCGTGCGGGAGGGCACGACGCTGGAGAAGGAGGCCCGCCTCCGCGGCACGAGCGTTTACTTCCCGCGCAAGGTCGTGCCCATGCTGCCGGAGGTGCTGTCCAACGGCGTGTGCAGCCTCCAGGAGGGCAAGAACCGCTACTGCAAGAGCGTCTTTATCACCTACGACGCCCAGGCGGGCATCGTGCGAAAGGAATACGCCGAGACCGTCATCCGCTCGACCAAGCGCCTCACCTACGCCCAGGCGCAGGACATCTGCGATGGGAAGGTCGGCGGATACCAGCGCGAGGTGGTGGAGCTGATCCACGGCTGCCTGGACCTGGCAAGGCTGATCGAGCATCGCCGCCGCCAGGCGGGCATGTTGCACCTGGACCTGCCGGAGGTGCGGCTGATTATCGACGCAGCCGGGCGGGTCACCGACGCCGAACCTGAGGACGACGCCTACACACACACGATGATCGAGATGTTCATGGTGGAGGCCAACGAGGCGGTGGCCGAGTTGATGGAACGGCTCAACCGTCCCTGCCTGCGGCGGGTCCACCCGGCCCCGGAGGCCGCTTCCTCGGCGCCGCTGTCGGCGTTCCTGCGGGCCGCGGGGCATCGTCTGCCGGCGAGTTTCAGCCGGCGGGAGTTGCAGGACCTTCTGGCGGCGGTGCGGGGCAAGGGCGAAAGCTACGCGGTCAACCTTGCCGTGCTTAAGACATTCCAGCAGGCCGAATACTCCCCCATGCGCATCGGGCACTTTGCCCTGGCCAGCGAGCACTACTGCCACTTTACCAGCCCGATCCGCCGTTACCCGGACCTGACCATTCACCGCTTGCTGGCTGATTATTGTCGCGGGCGAATGAATGCCCGCCCAAGCGAAGACGTCGCCGAACTGGTCAAGCTAGGCCAGCACTGTACTTCCGCCGAGCGGCGGGCCGAGGCAGCCGAGGAGGAGCTGCGCGAGGTGCTCATCCTTCAGATGCTCCAAGACCGCCTCGGCCAGGACTTCGACGGCGTGGTAACGGGCGTGGCCAACTTCGGAATCTTCGTCCAGTTGCGCAAGCTGCTGATCGAGGGCCTGGTGCGCCTGGAAGACCTGGGCGACGACTGGTGGGAGGTCAACGCCAAGATGGGGCAGGTCCGCGGTGAACGAGGCGGAAGGACCATCCGCATCGGCGACCTTATGGACGTGCGGATCGTCGGGGTTGACCTGGCGCGGCGGCAGCTTAACCTCAAGCCATCCAAGGAACAGCGGCAGGCCAAGGCCCCCGCCAAGAAGCGTCGCGGGCGGCGGTCTTGACAGGCCGGCAGCGCGAGCCGAAGATGCCTTGTCTTAGTTGTGTTTCAACGGGTGCTCCATGCTCGAAAAAGTCCAAGCAGACCGGCTTGCAAAGCTGGAGAAGATTCGCCAACTAGGCATCGACCCCTATGGCGGGCGGTATGACTCCGCCCAGCCGATCGCGGGGGTGCTGGCGGACTACCATGACGGAAGCGAAGGCCAATCCGCCGATATCGCCGGCAGGCTGGTGTTGTTGCGCGACATGGGCAAGATGATGTTTTGCCACCTTCGCGACTCCACCGGCCAGATGCAGATATGCCTCCGCAAGGACACCCCAGGCAAGCCCCCCAAGGGCCTGGAGGAGACCCCATGGGCGCTGGCCAAACTGCTGGACCTGGGCGACATGGTGGCCGTCTCGGGACCGCTGTCCAAGACGCGGACCGGGGAGGTCACCGTCTGGGCCGACCGGCTGACGCTGCTGTGCAAGAGCCTCAACCCCATGCCGGAAAAATTCCACGGCCTCCAGGACGTCGAGACGCGATATCGCCATCGCTACCTGGACTTGATGACCAACCCGGACTCGATGGCCGTGTTCAAGAAGCGAGTCGCCATCATCGAGACTTTCCGCTCGTTGCTGAAGAAGCGCGGCTTCGTCGAGGTCGAAACGCCCATTCTCCAACCCATCTACGGCGGCGGGGCGGCGAGGCCTTTCACGACGCACCACAACACCCTCGACGCCGATCTGTTCCTGCGGATCAGCCCGGAGTTGTACCTTAAGCGCCTGCTGGCCGGCGGGATGGAAAAGGTCTTCGAGATCGGCAGGAACTTCCGCAACGAGGGCATCGACGCCAGGCACAACCCGGAATTCACCATGATGGAGCTCTACCAGGCCGGCGCCGACTACGAGGTGATGATGGAGATCAGCGAGGAACTGATCGCCACCTCCGCGCGGGAAGTTTCCGGCGGATTGAAGCTGCCGTATGGGACGATGGAGTTGGACTTCACCCCGCCCTGGCCGAGGCGTAAGTACGCCGACTTGCTGAAGGAACACGCGGGCGTGGAAATGGGCGAGCCGGCGGCTGTGCGGGCCAAGGCCAGGCAACTGGGCATCGAGGAAGTCAACAAGGACGACGCGGTGGTGGTCAACGAGGTTTTCGAGGCCGCCGTCGAACCAGCGATGGCGGGGGCGAACACCCCGGTGTTCGTGATTGATTACCCGGCAGACATCTGCCCGCTGACCCGCCGAAAGGCCGACGATGCGAGCATCGCCCTGCGATTTGAGCTTTACATCGCGGGGATGGAGATCGCCAACGCCTACACGGAACTTAACGACCCTGCCGTGCAGGAGGCAAACTTCGCCAAGCAGCTTCGAGGCGAGGGCGACGCAGCCGCCATGCGGGTGATGGACGAGGACTTCCTGACGGCGCTGCGGCACGGCATGCCGCCGGCGGGCGGGCTGGGCATCGGCATCGACCGGGTGGTCATGCTGCTGACCAACAGCGCCTCCATACGCGACGTGGTGCTTTTCCCCTTGCTTCGCTCGCAAGCGAAATAGCGATATATCCGATTGGCAAACGAGACCAATCGGTCCGTCGATTGACCATGTATAAGCTTTTCCTTTGCCTTCGATACCTTCGCAGCCGGGCGATCGCGTACTTCGCGATCCTGGCCGTGGCGCTGTGCGTGGCGATGATGCTTATCGTCGTCAGCGTCATGGACGGTTTCCTGGCCAAGGTGGAGCGCGCGGCAAAGGGACTTTTCGGGGACATCGTCGTGGAGTCCACCGGCTCAGAGGGCATGGGCCTCTACGATGAGTTCATCGCCCAGGTAGGCAAGGACGTGCCGGAAGTGGAAGCCGCCTCTCCGTTTATCCTGGTTCCCTGTTACCTGAGGATTCCCGAAAGCAACTGGAGCCAGATCGTCCAGGCTGCCGGCATCCGCCTGCCGCAACGGGCGGAGGTGACGGACTTCGAGAAGGGCCTCTTTGTCCAGACCGAATGGGCCAAGCCCACCTTCGACCCGCCGATCTGGGAGATCCAAAACCGCCTGGATGGGCAGATTAAGTTCATCGAGGAGCTTCGCGGCAAGTCCCTCCGCCCGCCGCGAGTGGAGGACCAGGGTTACGGAATGGCCCAGCGGCTGGACAACGCGCTGCTGGCGCATTACGGCGCCAGGAGCCTATTGAAACGCGCCAAGGACCACCAGGCCGCCATCGCCGAAGCGCACGCCCAACTCCAGGCCGCCTACGGGCAATCCCACGGCGAGCCAACCGAGCGGACCGAGGCGCTGGAAAAACGCCTGGAGGAACTGACCACCTCTGCCGGCTGGCTGGACCCGTCCCGACACATCATCCTGGGCCTGGGGATTCGCGGTTTGAGCTTCCGAACGGAAGAAGGCAAGACCATCCGGTTCCTCTGCCCTGGCAGCAAGGTGTCGGTGTCGCTGATTCCCCTGGGCAGCGGCCTGGGCACAACGCCCTCGCTGAACAGCAAGACCTTCACCATCGTCGATGATTGCCAGACGGATGTCTCCTCCATCGACTCGGAGATCGTCTACGTGCCTTTCGAAACGCTCCAACAACTCAACAACATGTCCGCCGCCTACTCGGCGGATAAACCAGACAAGGTCATCGTCCCAGCCCGATGCAACCAGGTACACATCAAGGTTCGAGGGGCGACGGATGAAAGGAGCCTCGAAGCCGTCCGGGCCGGGGTGGAAAAATCGTGGCATGCCTTCCGCGCCGCACATTCGGAGGCGGCGATGGGAGATGTCTCCGTGCTGACCTGGCGACAGCGCCAGGCGGCCATCGTCGGGCCTATCGAAAAGCAGCGGACGTTGACGGTGATAATGTTCGGGATTATCTCGCTGGTGGCGGTGGTGCTGATCTTCGTGATCTTCTACATGATCGTCTTCCAGAAGACCAAGGACATCGGCGTGCTCAAGGCCATCGGGGCCGGAAGTTTCGGCGTGGCGCAGATCTTCCTGGCCTACGGGGCGGCCATCGGCCTGGTGGGGTCGGTCCTGGGGACCATCGGCGGGTACTACTTTGTCCGGTATATCAATCCCATCCAGGATGCCGTGGACCACTGGTTCGGTTTCCGCGTCTGGGACCGGGAGTTCTTCATGTTCGAGAAGATCCCCAACGAGGTGGAGGTTGTTCCGGTGCTGCTGATCGTCGCCGGGGCGATTGTCGCGGGCCTGCTGGGCGCGATGATCCCGGCGGCCCGGGCGGCGCGGATGCAGCCGGTGGAGGCGCTACGGTATGAGTGAACCGCTGGTGGCCGTCCAGGGGCTGCACAAGAGCTACCGCATGGGCAAGGTGGACCTGCACGTGCTGCGCGGTGTGAGCTTCAGTCTATCGGCGGGGAGTTTCACTGCCGTGGTGGGGGCCAGCGGCAGCGGCAAGAGCACGCTGCTGCACTTGATCGGTATGCTGGACAAGCCCGACCGCGGCATGGTCGCCCTTTCCGGACAGGATGTTACCGCCCTTCCAACCCGTCGTCGCGACGGGATGCGCTGTCGCGACGTTGGCTTTGTCTTCCAGTTTTACCACTTGTTGGGCGAACTGAACGTGCTGGAAAACGTCCTCCTGCCGGCCAAGGTGGCCTGTTCCACCCTTGCCTGGCTCGGTCAACGAGCCAAGGCCCGCCAGGCTGCGACGGAAACCCTGGATCGCCTGGGCCTGGGCGATCGCCTGCGACATCGCCCCAAGGAGCTTTCCGGCGGGGAGAGGCAGCGCGTGGCCATCGCCAGGGCGCTGATGAACCGTCCACGGATCCTCCTTGCCGACGAACCCACCGGAAACCTCGACAGCGCCTCCGGTAAGGGCATCATGGAACTGCTCAAGCAGTGCAACCGCCGTGACGGCCAGACGATCCTGATGGTCACACACGACGCCTCGTTGGCCGAGCAGACCGACCGCATCCTGCACCTCCGCGACGGCAGGTGCAACGAACTCTAGCTCTGGACAGGGGGCAATTCCCGAGGGATGACACCACAAACCGCAAATTAATTTGTGGGGAACAAGGACAGCCTACCCGGACGCCCTTTATTATCTAACCGGAGCCAGAGGTTGGAAAAGCGCACTGCCAACAACCCGTGCTAAATGAATAAATCGTTATGTGCGCGAAATGCCGAGGGGGGTGCCTTTTATCATGGCACGAAATCTGTTTCTTGCGCTTTTGGTGTATTTTGTTCTTGACAATTGTGAAATATCTGGTCATACTGAATGCCATCGTCGTATTGGAGGGGCATGCTAGT
>PMBX01000014.1 GCA_003153915.1 Phycisphaerales bacterium | reverse complement strand
TGCGATGCACGGGGCTTCAAGAACCCGCGGGGCCATAGCCCCGCCCTACAGACTACGCGACTGGCCGGCCAAGCCCGCCGAGAGGCCTAGGCGCCATTGTCGCGAAGCCCGTTTTTTTCATCGTAGTTGTTGGGGTCCTTGCCCTTCTCGATCCAGTCGATCTTACGGACCCTTCGCTCATGCCGCCCGCCACCGTCGAAATCGGTCTCCAGCCAACTAATGACGATCCTACGCATCAATTCGTCCCCCAACAGGTCGCTGGCCAGGCACAGCACGTTGGCGTTGTTGTGCCGCCGTGACATCTGGGCGGTCAGTTCGTCGTGACACAGCGCCGCCCGCACACCGGGCACCTTGTTGGCGCAGATGGTCATTCCGATACCGCTGCCACAGATCAGGATGGCGGCGTCGGCTTTCCCGTCGGCGACCGCCTTGGCGGCGGGGTAGGCCAAGTCGGGATAGTCGCAACTCTTGGCGCTGTTAGTGCCCATGTCGAGCACCTGGTGGTTGCGCTCGCTGAGGAGAACGGCGATGCGTTCCTTTGCCCCGTACCCACGATGGTCAGCCGCCAGTGCGATCTTCATGTCTTCGCTCGTTAAAGACCCTTCGCAGGGCCTGGTCGATTTTGCCGGCGGTTTCTCGGTATGCATCCCGCCCCCCGCCGATGGGGTCTGGGATGTCTAGGGCGTCCCCAAGCCTGGCGACCTTGTCCGCAGAGTCCGGGGCAAGGCGCAGAACCTCGGCCACATGAACGTCCGTCATGCAGAATATCATATCCGCTTGATGAATCAACTCGACGGTCAACTTTCGGGTGCGGTGATCGGAGATATCGGCGCCGAACCTTGCGGCCGCCGCGATTGCCTCGGGGGTGGCCGGGGCGCCTTCTCCGGCCAGGATACCCGCCGAGAGCATGTCATAACCTTTCATGGTCAACTGCCCCACCGGGCAGCCGATCCGCTCCGCCATGCGCCGCCGCGCCAGCCCGGCGGCAATGGGGCTGCGACAGGAGTTGCCCGTGCAGACAAACAGCCAGGTCTGGGTGAGCAATTGCCGGATTCGCCGGGCGCTGTAGACGCCTTCGCGGAGGATTTTCCACCCGTCAGCGGCCACGTGGACGATCGTACTGTCCAGACCATATCTGGTGGGACCGCTGTCGATAAGCAGGTCGATCCGGTCCTCCAGTTGGTCCAACACATCACGCGCCGTTCGTGGGGACCCCGCCCCGGCCCGGTTGGCGCTGGGGGCCACCACGGGACCATCCACCGCCGACAGCATCGCCGAGGCAACCGGACAATCCGGGCAGCGCAAGCCTATAACGTCCTCCCCGGCCAGCACCTCGTAAAGTCCGGCGGCTTGGAGCTTCTCATCCGCCAGCCGGCCGCCTAACGCCACCAAAAGCGTCAGAGGTCCCGGCCAAGCCTTGGCGATAAGGCGTTGGGCGATGGCGGGCATGTTGCCAACATATCGCCCCGCGTCCCCAGGTTTGCCCAGATGCAAGCTGAAAGGCCGCCTCGGCCGATCCTTCAGCTCCCGCAACCGCTCCATGGCGGCGGAGTTGGCCGCCAAGGCGCCGACACCATAGACGGTCTCGGTGGCAAAGGCCACCAGTCCTCCCCCCGACAACACAGAAGCGCCTTGACTGGCCGCCTGGGCTGCCTGGCCGTCATCGACAACTTGTAACACTTGTGTCTTCATGGGCTTCCAGACCCCCATTATCCCGATGCGACGCGAGGTAAGTCAAGGACAGCCGCTCCAACAAAAGCCCGGAGTCAACATTCCCATACGAACAGGCGGACGTTCATGGTATAAGCCGTTTCTACGTCCGCCTGACGCCCCGGCAAGATCGGCGGCGCGAGATAACAGCAATGGGCTGGTTGCCTCTGGCCAATATCCTGCATCACAAGCTGCGAAGCGCCTTCAGCGCCATGGGCATCGGCATCGCCGTGTGCATGTTGATCACGCTGGGGGGGCTTTCCCGCGGCAGCCTCTTTGAGATCGCCCAGCGGTGGGAATCGGTGGACGCCGACCTGATCGTCCTTCCGCGAGGCTGGGGAGACAACGCCTCCGACAAAAGCGGCGCGGCGCTGGCGGACCGTTACGCAGACAAGATCGCCGAGGAACTCCCCCAGATGGTCCGGCGGGTGGTTGCGGTCTTCACCTGGCAGATGAAACTCGCCGGCCAGGACCAGATGGCCGCCGGGGTCGATCCGGACCAGTGGGACGCGCTGTCGGGCGGAAGAAAGATCAGCCAAGGCCGGCTCTTCGACCCGCGGGGCGACTTCGGCCGTTGGATCCGATCCAAACTATTGACGGGCGGAACGGGCAATGGCGAGGTCATCGAGATCGACGAACAAGACCTTTCCGATCCGGCACACAACGGTCTGGAACTGGTCATCGACACGCGCCTGGCCGAGGCGGGAGGCTATCAACTCGGCCAGACGGTCTTTGCGGCCAACCACCACTGGCGGATCGTCGGGATCGTACCGGCCGGGGCGATGGCGCGGGTGTTCCTGCCGAGGGCGACGGCGCAGTATCTCTTCGGTAACGGCGACATGACCCGCGGCACGCTGATGTTCGTCAAGCTCGCCGAGGGCGTGGACCCCGGCCCGGCAGCCGGCGCCATCGCAAAACTGACCGGCCAGGACGTCGTGGCGGTGGCCCGCTATCGCGGAATGTTGATGGAGAAGTTCGGCATCATGTTCGTGTACGTTGACGCGGTCAACACCGTGGCGATGATTATCGCGTTCCTGTTCATAATGATTACGCTCTACACCATGGTGCTCCAGCGGACCCGCGAAATCGCGATCCTCAAGAGCGCCGGGGCCTCCAGGACGTTTTTGGCCCGCCAGATTGCCGCCGAATCGCTGATACTCAGCGGCGCGGGGATGGTCGCGGGCGTGGGCGGCAGCTTCCTGGCCGCACGCGCCATCCAGGCATTCCGGCCGTTGCTGACGGTGACTATCACCTGGGAATGGATCGCCGTCGCCGTCGCCGTCGCAGCGGTCGGGGCTATGGCCAGCGCCGTGTATCCGGCGTGGAAGGCCGGTAGAGTCGATGTCGCGGAGGCCCTTGCCCTTGAGTAACGACGGCGGAAACATTGTCGTGGCCAATGATATTGAGAAGTCCTTCGGCCGCGGGGCGGGGCGAGTCCATGTCCTGCGCGGGTTGGACCTGACCGTGCGAAAGGGTGAGTTCCTGGCCGTGATGGGCCCCAGCGGATGCGGGAAAACCACCCTGCTTCACGTCCTGGGGCTGGTCACTCCCCAAGATGCCGGGGAGGTATTCCTCAACAACCGCCAGGTCCCGCTAAAGGACTCTGCCCGCAACGTGCTGCGGCGGAAGCACATCGGCTTGGTCTTTCAACGATTCAATCTAATTAACGTGCTCAGCGCCGCCGATAACGTGGCGATCTGGCTTCGCGTCCGCGGATTGCCCTCCGACGGCCGAGTGCAACCCCTCCTGGAGGCCGTGGGGATACCACACCTGGCGAGGCGAAAACCCTCCCAGATGTCCGTCGGCGAACAACAGCGAGTCGCCGTCGCGCGCGCCATTGCGCACGACCCGGACCTCCTGCTGGCAGACGAACCCACCGGCAGCCTGGACTCGCTCAACGCCACGGCTCTGCTGGAACTTCTGCGGAACTTCAATCGCCTCCGCGGCCAGACGATTGTTATGATCACACATTCGCCCGAAGCGGCCGCCTTCGCTAACCGCGTGGTGCACATGAAAGATGGACGCCTGCTCCCCTAAACCCCAGCCGCCTTGCGATGCCTCCCCCAGCGGACCCGACGATGTGTCCGTCCGGCGGTGGTTTATTGCATATGCAGCCGTTTTTGCAGCGGCGTGCGTCGTTGTCGTTGTCCTGGCCGGGCGACAAGGCCAGACGCTATCGGCCTGGACGAGTGATCCGATCCGCGCGTTTACGGAATCCACCCCAATCGCGAAACTGGCGGGCTTCGCGGGGTATCTGTCCCTGTGCTGTACTTTCCTGCCCCTGCCCACCGGCTGGGCCGTGGCTGCCGTGGCGACTCGCCAAGCCGCCGTCGCCGATAACTTGATGGCCACCATGCTTCTGGTTGCCGCCGCCGGGGCGGTCGGCTCGACTTTGGCCAACCTCAACGATTATCACCTGTTCACCTGGCTGTTGCGGCGACGGCGGATCGCCTCCGTCCGCGACACCAGCGCCCACCGGGCCGCCGCCCGATGGTTCGCCAAGGCGCCATTTGCCATCCTGGTGGTCTTCAACCTCGTGCCGATCCCCGTGGATATCGTCCGCATGTTGGCCACAAGCTGCCGCTACAGCCGCTGGCCTTTCGCGGCCGCCAATTTCATAGGCCGATTCCTGCGATACGGCGTGATCGCCTTCGTCACCTACCGCTGGAACCTCGGTTGGCTGGCCGTGGTGGCGTTGCTCGGACTGGCCATAATCCTGGGCATGCTGCGGCTGCTGAGCGGGATGGTTCGCAAATTATCAGCCAGGCGACAACGTAATACTCTGTCACAGATAAAATTGTAGGTAAGCGTGCCACACCCAAACGAAGCGAAGCGTAGTTTGGGGGTGATGATATTCACCCCAAGCAAACGGGATTGGGGGGTGGCACCACTAAAAAATCCTGTGACAACATAACCAGGATGGTGGAGTAGTATCATTCCATGCGAAATGGAGAGATAGAAAACATGAAGCCTCAGTTCGCTCGTCGAAACCGCCCCGTCGTCCTGTTGTTGCTGTCGCTTGCGATGGTATTGCCCGCCTGCGCGCAAACCCCCGCCGCGACCGGGCCAACCACCGCGCCGGCGCCTTTGGCCGGCCAACCGGCCTCAACGGCGGCCACCGAACCGGCCACCGAACCGGCCGGTGATGATCCCGCGGCAGTGAAGATACTCGACGCCCTCGAGCGGGCCGGGCGCATGTACCCCACCATCCGCGCCGAGATCGACTACCACGTGGAGATGATCGAACTGGGCGATAGCGAGACGCGCAGCGGGTGGGTCGCATACCAGCGCGATTTCTCGGCCGACGACGAGAAGATACGTATCCATTTCGAGACGCTCCGCCAAGGCGAAGGCCCCAACCGACGCGAACGTCTGGACTACACCTTCGATGGCCAGTGGGCCGCCGAGGCCAAGCACGGCATCAAGCAGTTGACCCGCTACCAGGTGGCCCCGCCCGGGCAGAAGGTCCGCGCGCTTCAGATCGGCAAGGGGCCTTTTCCCCCGCTGCCCTTCGGGCAAAAGACCCAGGAGGTCCTGTCGCACTACCACGCCGCCTCGCCGGCGGTGGCCGCTGACGGCCCGCCCGCAACGGACTACCTGCTGTTGACCGCCCGCCGCGACAAGCAAAAGGACCTTAACTTCACCCGCCTGGAGATGTGGGTGGATCACAAGACCGCCCTTCCGGTAAAGATCGTAGGGTATGAGAAGGACAAGAACATCCACACCGTCTCGCTGCGAAATGTTCAAGGCGGCGCGGAATTCCCCGCCGATATGTTCGAGCTGAAAAAGGGCTTCGGCTGGACGGAGGAGATCCGGCCCTACCAGCGAGATTAACGAGGTTTAACTTTGGATGTTGTACACCGCTCTGGCGTGGATACGTCCCGCCAGCCTAACATATATGTGACAGCGCGGTTGCGAGGCACTTTGAGGTTTTGGAGAAACGGTGAGTTATGGCCAAAGTCGAGTTAGCTGCCGGTAGCGGTTCCAGCGTCCTGGTCCGCCGCTGCCAAATCTGCGACAACGAATCGCTCCGCTCGGTCTTCTTCCTGGGCTACCTGCCGCCGGTAAACCGGATGCACGTTATCGGGGAACGTCCATTCGAGGAGGGCTTCTTCCCGGCGGAGTGGCTGTTCTGCCCGCGATGCCAACTGGTCCAGCTTGGGTTGATCGTGGATAAAAACGTGCTCTTTCCGCCGGAATATCCCTACTCCAGCGGCACGACGAAGATCCTGCGGGAGAACTTCGCCGAAATGCCCCGGGAGGTTCAATCGCTCTTCCCGCTACGCGCCGACGACCTTGTGGTGGACGTGGGATCCAACGACGGGACGCTGCTGGGCAACTTCCGCGACGGCGGGCATCGCGTCCACGGGATCGAGCCTACCGACATGGGCCGGCTGGCCAACCAGCGAGGCATACCCACCACCATCGCCTTCATGGGCCGCGACGTCGCCCAACAGGTCGTCAAGGCCCATGGACCGGCAGCCGTCGTGACGGCAACCAACGTCTTCGCCCACATGGAGGATATCCATGAGGTCATCGAGAGCATCCTCCTGCTGCTTGCTGACGACGGGCTGTTCATTTCCGAGTCCCACTACCTCATGAGCCTGCTGGAAACGGTGCAATACGATACGATCTATCACGAACACCTTCGCCATTACAGTCTCACCAGCCTCCAATACCTGCTGAACATGCACGGGCTGGAGGTGGTCCACGCCCGGCGGATACCCACTCACGGCGGGTCGATCCGCGTCTATGCCGCGCGTCGCGGAAGGCGTAAGGCCCAGCCGTCGGTGGCGGCGATGCTGGCGGAAGAAGCCCGCGCCAACCTGGACGAAAAGGCCCTCGATGTGTTCCGCCGCAACGTGATCGCCTCCAAGTTGGAACTGCTGGCCATGCTGGCGGGTATCAAGGCCAAGAACCATCGCGTCTTTGGAATCAGCGCCCCGTCCCGCGCAAGCACGTTGATAACCTACGTAGGCTTGGACGAGGGCATCCTCGATTGCGTCGTGGAGATCAAAGGCTCCCACAAGATCGGCAAGTACATGCCCGGAACGCTCATCCCGGTGCTGGAGGAGTCCAGGCTCTTCGCCGATCAGCCGGAATATGCGCTGCTGCTGAGCTGGCACATTGCCGAGGAACTGATCCCCAAGCTGCGGGACAAGGGTTTCGCCGGCAAGTTCATCATCCCCCTGCCGCGGCCTCGCGTGGTCGAGTAGGAGTCCGAAAGCGCGGACATGACAGGGCGACTGGACATCATCATCCCCGTCTACAACGAAGGCCGGTCCATCTGGCCGGTCCTGGACGCATTGGCTCGCGACGTCCGAACTCCCTTTCGCGTCCTGCTGTGTTATGACTTCGAGGAAGACTCCACGCTTGCGGCCCTGAAGGAATACCCCAGGGCATCGGATATTGAAATCGTCCCCGTCAGGAACCCCTCGCGCGGGCCCCATGCCGCCGTGATGGCGGGAATGCGATTCAGCGACGCCCCGGCGATGCTGGTCTACCCCGGCGACGACGACTACAACACCGCCATCGTCGACGAGATGTACAAGCTCTTCGAGCAGGGTTGCGACATCGTCGCCGCCAGCCGGTTCATCAAGGGCGGCTGCATGGTGGGCTGCCGCTGGCAGAAGGCATTGCTGGTGCGAAGTTCCGCCGCCGCGCTGTACTACGTGGCCAGGCTGCCCACTCACGACCCATCCAACGGCTTCCGCCTGTTCTCTCGCCGAGTGGCCGAGGAGATACCCGTGGAGTCATCGGCGGGCTTCACCTATAGCCTGGAGTTGCTGGTGAAGTGCCATCGCCTCGGCTGGAGGATCGGCGAGGTTCCGGCAAAATGGTACGAGCGGAAGGCCGGGGCAAGCCGTTTTCGGATACTCAAGTGGCTGCCGGCATACCTGCGATGGTTCTTCTACGCCTTCGCCACGACCTATTTACGTCGCAGGCGCGTGGCGGGCCGGACGGCGCCAACGGCGCGCGGCTGACAGAACAACCGGCAGATCAGCAGGCCCATCAATATCTCAAAGGCCACCACGATCGCCACTATTACGACCACCCAGGCAGCCCCCACGCTATCGCCAAGAAACGTCAGACCGCTGACATTCTTGACGTACCAACTGCTCGCCGCGGCCGATCCCAATGCCGGAGTATCAATCGTCGTGGCTGTCAGGCGGCCATGCTCCATGAATGTGGTGAACAGGGCGTGTTCAAAGTAGTGCTGGAGCAGCACCCCGATGTAGAAATCCACCCTAAGTCCCAACACCGCCGCCCAACGCAGCCAGGCGCTCAGCCGGTTCAAGGATCCGGCCAGGAAAGTCACGCCCAGCAAAATCAACGGTTGTAGGCACGCATGGGCAAGGCCGAATACCTCCAATTGACTTACCACGGCGATACCCACCAGCGCGCAGAAAACGATGAACGCCGCCCAGAACCAGCGACCCGGCGTCAACCGGCCGGGGGGCGGCGCCTTCCTGGCCGGCCTAACCGAGACGGTCTTCTTGCCTCCCTTTACAAAGGCTGCCACCAACAGGCCGATAGTAAGCGGTCCGGCCAGAAGCCCCAAGGCGAACACCAGGTTGGTCTGGTAGATCAGGAACATGTGTTCCCGCAGGCGGGCCAGGGGGCTGGCCCCATGGACGATAATCTCGAACTTCGTGCCCGTCCGGAAGGTGTGCGGGACGATCGTATTGACAACGTTCTCGTAGAACATCTTTACATACCCACCCGCCGACTGGCCGACCGCGCCTCCCACCGTCGTGTTGGATGCTAATGTGTCCTTCAACCCGTAGGCCGCAACGGACCAGGCAAACCAGGTCGCCAGCAGCGCCGCGGCCAATCCCCCCGCCCAACCCATTTCCCGCCACCGCCCCGGCCGCTTGCGAGCGGCGCACAGCAGGTAGTGCAGGACCAGGAACAGCGCGAATGGTCCGGCGGAGTAATGGGCCAGGATCCCCGCCGCCATTGCCGCCGCGGCGGCGATCAGGCGGAGGGAGTCTCCCTTGCGCAGCGCGGCAAGGTAGAACCACAAGGACAAGAGAATGTAGAAGGCGGCGAATAGCTTCGTCCAGGAGTAGGTGACGTTCTCCACGAACATCGGGGACAGCGCCAACATCGCCCCGAGCACGAACAAGCGCCGCCGCCCCCGCCGGGCCAGGACCTCCAGCATCAGACAGCAGGGCAGGAACGCCAGCATATTCAGGAACGCGAAGACCACCTGGAAAAGCTCGAATTGCGGCGGCCCCAATTGGCCCAGGAAATGCGCGGCGATGGCGTTGGCCATCGGCGGTCGGGCGGGCAGCTTGTAGACGTCCGTGAACAACTTTCCTTCCGGCCAATCGCCCAGGAAAAACAGTATCCGTTGATAGTGCTCCAGCCAGTCTCCGCCCCATCCGCCGCCGGAATAGTGTCGGATGAGCATCAGCATCGCCAGCGTCCAGACCCACAGGAACACAAACCATTTCAGCGCGGCTCGCACGGCGGGGGCGCGAAACATCCCCATCAGGTCCCGCCGCGCCGCCACCACCGACGCCAAGCAGGCCAGCGATACGACAAAGTGCATCCAACGGCCTATATTCAGCAGGTTGGCGAGGTGCACCGTCAGATAGAGCAATACCAGCGACAGGCCGATGGAACCGCAGAACTTCTCAAGCGGACTCCACCTAAGCCGCCGCAGAAAATAGAACCCAGGCCCCACCGAACAGACGCACAGCAACACCAGCAGAAAGACGATCCGCAATGCCAGCATTATCTAGCGCTACCCTTCTTTAATTTCCTTTCCCTGGCCGCACAGTACAGCACGGGCACGATCAGCATCGTCAGGATTTGAATGGTCATGCCTCCCAACGACGGAATGGCCATGGGTACCATAATATCCGACCCCCTCCCGGTGGAAGTGAAAACAGGCAGCAGCGCCAGGATGGTGGTCACGGTGGTCATCAGCGCCGCGCGCACGCGTCGGCGCCCGCCGACGACCGTCGCGTCGCGGATGTCAGCCACCGTCCCCGGCTGAATCCGGCGGAAGGACTGGTCCAGATACGTCCCCATGATTACCCCGTCGTCGTCGGCCACCCCGAACAGCGCCAGGAAGCCCACCCACACGGCCACGCTGAGGTTTATGGGGTGAACGTGGAACAATTCCCGCATGTTGACGCCCAGGAAGGTGAAGTCCAGGAACCACGGCTGACCGTACAGCCAGATCAGCAGGAACGCCCCCGCCCAGGCCACAAACACACCGACAAACACCATCATGGTCGTGCTGACGACACGGAACTGGAAGTAGAGCACGACGAAGATGCTCAACAGCGACAGGGGAACCAGAACCTGTAGCGTCGCGGAGGCGTGAAGCTGGTTTTCGTAGGTCCCCACGAAGCCGATCTCCACCCCCGCGGGACGATGGAAGTCCCCGGAGGCCTCGGCGGCGGCGATGGCGGCGCGGGCGCTTTCCACCACGTCAACTTCCGCCCGCCCGGCCTGCTTGTCGAACAGCACGTAACCGACCAGGGCGGTGTCCTCGCTCTTGATCATATCCGGGCCGCGGACGTAGCGAATCTCCGCCAGTTGCGAGAGGGGAACCTGCGCCCCTTCCGCCCCGGCGACCAGGATTCCGCCGATGGCCTCGATGCTGTCGCGGAGTTCCCGCTGGTATCGCACGCGGACGGGGAACCGCCGGCGCCCCTCGACGGTGGTCGTCACCTCCATACCTCCCACGGCAGCCTCGACTACGTCCTGGAACTGCTGAATCGCCACGCCGTAGCGGGCCAGGGCGGAGCGGTCCGGAACGATCTCCAGGTAGGGCTTGCCCACGATCCGGTCGGCAACCACGGTGGAAGGCTCCACCCCGCCGGTGTGGCGGAGAATCCTCTCGACGGCAAGGTCGGCCTTTTCGATGACTTCCAGGTCCGGCCCCTTGATTCGCACTGCCATCGCGGACCGCGTTCCGCTTTGGAGCATCACCAGCCGCGCGGCGATGGGCTGGAGCTTCGGCGCGGCGGTCGTTCCAGGGATTTGCGTTGCCGCAAGAATCTCTTTCCAGATGTCATCGGGGCCGCGAATACCCGCCCGCCACTGTCGGAACGGCCTGCCATCAGGATCGGGAATCAACCCGCCTGCGGCATCGCGGAGGAACGCCCCGGCGGATTTGTCATAGGCGAAGTTGAGCCTATGACCCGATGCGTCGCTGATATATTCGCTCTTGTAATTCACCACCGTCTCAATCATGCCCACCGGCGCCGGGTCCAGCGCCGACTCCGCCCGGCCGATCTTGCCCACCACCGATTCAACCTCCGGGATGCCCTCCATCGCCTGGTTCTGCTTGTGCAGGATGTCCAGCGCCTCACCGATGGAGGCGTGGGCCATCGTGGTGGGCATGAACAGGAAGGAGCCTTCCTCCAGCGGAGGCATGAACTCGCGCCCCAGTCCAGGGAAGGCCTCGCTGCCGTGGACCCAGAACGTCGTGGACCTCGCGATATCCCGACCGATGCCGACGGTCTGTTCGATCCGGGGGATCCAGGAGAACACCCGGTCGAACCCCAGCCAGATGACCGCCCCGATGACCAGGATAGCCACGGGGACCGATAGAAACAGAGCCTTGTGTCGCAGGCACCATCGCAGGATGTTGGGATAGAAATGCTGGAATAACATCACTGCCGTCATCAGAATCCCGATCAACACGACGACGAAGATCAAATTGCCGCCCAGGCCCCGTTGCGCCCCCAGCGGTTCCCAGTCCCTCGTCAACAGCACGATCACCGCCAGCAGGGCGACGATGTTGGCCGCCAGCGGCGCCCAGCGGTTCATCCGGGGCGGGATAAACCCCCTCGCCAGGCCGTAAACGCCGAAGATGACCACCGCGCCTCCGATCGCCCAGCTTGCCTTCAGCCCCAGTGCGACTCCCGCGATAACGACGGCCAAATAGAACACCACGCGCGTCGCGCGGCCCCGGATGCGACCGGTGAACAGAAGATGCGCCGCGGGCGGAAGCACCGTCAGTGCCACGATAATCGAGCAGGCCAGGGCNNAAGATCGGCAGGAAGCTGATGATCGTGGTGGCAACCGAGGTGACGACGGCGCTGCCGACCTCGGCGGCGGCGCGGTGGATGACCTCCGCGCGGGGCATGTCGGGCGGGTCTTCCTTGAGGTGGCGCAGCATGTTGTCGCAGACGACGATGCCCATGTCCGACAGCGTGCCTATGGCAATGGCGATGCCCGACAGCGACACGATGTTGGCGTCCACGCCGAATAGCTTCATCGCGACAAAGCAGCCCAGCACCGCCAGCGGCATCACCGAGCTTATCAGCAGGCTGCTCCGCAGGTGCATCACCATGAGCACGATGACAACCACGACCACCAGCGTCTGCTGGTAGAGGGCCTCATTCAGCGTGCCCAGCGTCTCGTGGATCAACGCCGTGCGGTCGTAAAACGGGACGATCGTCACCCGGCTGGTCGTGATCCACGCGGGCCGGCCGTCGGACGGGTTCCCCTGGAGAAACGCCATCCACGCCGGCTGGTTCCACCTGCCCCCCACGCGCGCCTCGAAGCCGTGTTGGGCGGCGAAACGGCGGACTTCATCCTCGGTCACCGCCCGCTCGTCGATAACCGCCTTGATCGGCAGCGACGGGGCCAATTCGGCGATGCCGCGCTTGACTTCCTTGATGACCTGGAGCGGATTGGCGCCGTATCGCGCTACCACCACTCCGCCGACAGCCTCGGCGCCGCCGCGATCCAGCGCGCCCCGGCGGGTCTGCGGGCCGAGGGTTACTTCTGCCACCTGAGCGACCAGGACGGGGACGCCCATGTTAACCTTGACCACGCTGTCAGCCAGGTCTTTGGCGCTCTTGACGAATCCCACGCCGCGAATGATGTACTCCACGCGGTTGACCTCGATGGTCTCTGCGCCCACGTCGATGTTGGAGTTACGGATCGCCCCGGCGAGGTCTTCCATCGTCACCCCATAGGCCCGCATGGCGTAGGGGTCCGCGTCCACCTGGTATTCCCGCACGAACCCCCCCACCGACGCGGCCTCGCTTACGCCCTGCGCGGATCGCAGCTTTGGTCGCACCTGCCAGTCCTGGATCGTGCGCAGCTCCTCCAGGTCCCATCCGCCGGTGGGCTGGCCTTGGGGATCGCGACCTTCCAACGTGTACCAAAATATCTGCCCCAGCCCCGTGGCGTCGGGGCCTAGGGTCGGGTGGACGCCCTCGGGCAGCGTGCCATCGGGCAGGCTGTTGAGTTTTTCCAGCAGGCGGCCGCGGGTCCAGTAGAACTCCCGGCCTTCCTCGAAGATCACGTAGATCGAGGAAAACCCGAACATGGAATTGCACCGGATGGTCTTGACCCCCGGAACGCCCAGTATCGCGGTTGACAGCGGGTATGTGACCTGGTCCTCGATGTCCTGCGGCGACCGGCCCGGCCAATCGGTGAAAACGATCTGCTGGTTCTCACCGATATCCGGGATGGCATCGACGGAGACGGGATTGCGCGGCAGGTTGCCCAGCTCCCAGTCGAACGGCGCGACGTATAAGCCGGCCCCCACCAGCAGCATCAGGCCCAGGGCCACCACCAGCTTGTTGTAGATGCAGAAGCCCAGCAACCGACCGATGAGCGTTTGCCGGTAATCGGTAGGCGGATAAGGGGACTGGTTCATGCCCATATGCTCTTAATCTTAATGATGATGGGAGTGGTCCTGTTGAACGGTTGTGGGGAGTGGCCCGGCGGAGTCTCCTGCCGGCTCGCTCGGTGGATTCATCATGCTGGGCTGGGCCTGAATCTGAAGGGCGCTGTCGATCTTGAATGCGCCTCGGGTAACCACCCTTTGGCCCTGTCGCAATCCGCCCAGGACGATGTAGAAGTCTCCCGCGCGGCGGCCTAGTTCGATCTGGCGACCCTCGTACGTGGGAGTCTCCGCGCCGCTGACTTCCACATAGACCACCGCGCGTTTCCCCGTCACCAGGGGCGCCGAGGCGGGTATCACCAGGGGCATGTCATCAGGGGAAGGCCGGCTTGTGGCAAGGCCCAGCGACTCTGCCGTCACCAGCGCCATGCCGCACTTGTCGCAGAAACCCGCAGCCGGCCTGACTACTTCGGGATGCATCGGGCAGATCCACTTGCCCGCCAGCGACGCATCGGCCAGCGGGCCTTGGGCGCCAAGCTCCACCCGCAGATGCGCCTTGACGAACATGCCGGGCTTGAGGCGGCCTTGGGGATTGGCCGCGTTGACGCGCACCTTGACCGTCCGGGTCATCTCGTCCAGGACGGGGTTTATGAAGGCGATTTTACCGACAAACGTCCTGCCCGGCTGGGAAACGGTCGTGAATTCAACCCCCTGGCCGAAACGCAGGATGCCCAGGTCCGATTCGTATGCCTCCAGCTCCACCCACACCTCCGAGAGGTCGGCGATGGTGTAGATGGGCGAGCCGGTCTCGACATACGCGCCCTCCACCGCTTTCTTGTCAATGACGACCCCCCCGATGGGCGCATGTATGGTGATCCGGTCGGAGGCTTTTCCGCTCGATTCGATCTCGGCGATCTGGGAATCGGCCAGGCCCCACAGCCGCAATTTTTCCCGCGAAGCCTGGACGGTCGCATCGGCCGATCCGCTGACGGCCTGGTCGCCCTGGCGAACCTCCCGCCTGGCCTGGATAGCGCCCAGCAGTTCCGCCTGGGCGGCGATCAGGTCGGGACTGTAAAGCTCCACGAGATGGTCGCCCTTGCTGACGGCGATGCCCGTGTAGTCAACGTACAAGCGCTCCAGCCTGCCGGGCACGCGAGCGGTGATAACGGCCAACTTAGTCTCGTCAAAGGCGATCTTGCCCACCATGTCGATCTCGGCGGCGACGGTCCTCCGCTCCACCGGGGTCGTCTCGATCTCCATCAGCCTGGCCGCCTCAGCCGATACGCTGAGCTTGCTGTCCGCCTTCGAGGTAGCGGCGGCGGGCGCCTGGACGGGCACAAGCTCCATGTGGCAGATCGGGCAAAAGCCCGGTTTGGGCTGGCGAATCTGTGGGTGCATGGAGCAGGTCCATATCTGCACCACCCCCGCAGGCTGCGACGTGGCATCGTTGTGCGTCTCGGTGGGTATCGCAGGCCCGGCCCGCATCAGATAACCCACCGCCAGCGCCGCTGCGACCAGCAGGATGATTCCCGCCTTGCGCGCGATCCGCCGGAGGTTCGACCCGGTTGGAGGAATTATCTCTGTCATTGCGATTGGTTCCGATCTCCGCGAGCTTCCGCGGGCTGGGTCCCCACCTCCGCTTGGCGAATTTCCTTTATAGCGGTTCGAGGAATTTCGCGCCCCACAAGCATCTCCAACTCGGCCAGGTGCTGCCACCAGTCCGCCTGCGAGCGGTGAAGGCTTAGATCGAATTCCAGCAGGCTCCGCTGCAAGTCGAGTATATCCATCAAGCTGGTCGTCCCCGCCCGGTAAGACGCCTGCGCCGCCTGGAGCGCCGCTCTGGCCTTGGGCAGCAGGGCGTCACGATAGAGGTCCATCCGCCGCTGGGCGTCCCGCAGACCGTAAGCCGCCAGCTTGACGTCCGCCGACAGCGTGTTGGCCTTGTCGGCCCGCTGGCTGATAGCCGCCTGGCGCATCGCCTCGGCTTCGCGGACGCCGGCTGCGTATTTGCCCCACCAGATCGGCAGGTTAATACCGGCCATGACTGCCCAGGTATCCTTGGCGCCGCCCATGGCTCCCGACGATGAAGCCATGTCCATGTAATCCACGCCCACCATGAAGTCCGGGAAATAATCCTGCCCGGCAAGACGCTTGCGAAGTTCCCCACCCTCGACCTGCGAATCCATCGCCGCAAGCTCCGGATTGGCCCCGCCGGCCCAGGCGAGCAGTTGTCCATCGTCGATCCGCACAACCTCTGTTGGAAAATCCTTGGGGACCGGCAGTGGTGAATCAGCCGGGCGGTTGAGGACAGCGTTGAGCCTGGCGGCGGTGGGGCCTTGGAGGTCGCGCAGGTTCAGCGCCTCGTTTTCCATCTTGCTCACTTCCATCTGCGCCCGCAGCACGTCGGGGTGCGAGCTTGCGGCCGCGGCATACCGCGCGCGGGCCACGCCCTCGAGATACTGCATCAGTCGAAGGTTCTCCTCCGTCGCCGCCAGCGCCGCGGCGAGATACCAGTGCTCCCAATACGCCTGCGCCACGTCGTAACGGAGCTTCCACCGGGCGGCCTCGAATTGCTTTTGCTCCATCGCCGCCTCGGAACGGGCCAGACGGACGCGCAGCGGCAGCTTGGCGGGCCAGGGCAATGCCTGGCTGAGGCCGAACTCCTGCCGCTCCTCCATGTCCCCCCCAAAGCCCATTCCGCCGATGAAATACTTATATGTCAATTGCGGGTCTTCCAAGGAAGCGGCTTGGGGAATCCGCTCCAACGCCCCCTGCCAGTGAAGCCGGGCCGCCTGAAGCGATGGGTTACTGGCTATAGCGTGGGCGAGGTAGTCCGCCGGGGTGGAGCTTTCCGTCAATTCCGGCAGGCTCGCCGCGCCTTGCGGGCCGGATGGAGGTTTNNATCGCGACGATCCCAGCAACTCCGCCCGTGGCCAACCGCAAAACCCGGCCTGACATGAATTATCTCCCTACGCGCCTGCACACATCGACGCCTTGGATCGGAAGCCGTTGCCGAGAATCACCCAATTATAGTCTCCAACGTAACTTCGGCCAGTCAAACCCGCAAAGACCACCGCCGTAAGCGGGAGAACGTATTGAGTAGAAAGGAAACAATACCGCTGTCGCCGTGGACGGCGATTGTATTTGTCTGTCACCCCGCCGGCGCCCTCGTGGGCGGGTCAACGAAACTGAAACGCGAACAGCTTGGCCGCTCGGCCGTGGAAGCAGAGTCTTATCGGCCGGGAAGTAATGCTCGCCAGGTCGCTACCGCCCCGCCAGCTTACGGCTGAATCAACCGCATCGGCCGTGATGGGGTCGCAGTCGTCGGCGCCAAATCCCCGCAACGGCTTGGCAAATTCGTCCTGAATCGCCACGGTAAGGCTCCCGCCAGCGGAATTGACGTTGAGGTGAAGCTCCCTGCCCATCGCCCGAAGCGGCGGCGTCGTGAGTTCGCCCCCGCCGGCGGGGAAGTCCGCGCTGACGAATCCGTCCAGCCGCTGGACCGTGCGATACACCCGCCCGGAATTGCGGCAGCCCTCCAGCCCGTAAATCTTACCCAACTGGCCGTGGTGTTCGATATCCGTGCCGAAATAGTACTGGTAAATCTCGTCGCCGGCGCGGATGAGTCCGACGCTCATGAACAGCATGCCGCTTCGCCCGCTGCCTGCCGGCCCGAATGGGATGTACGCCCCGGTACTCGGCCAGCTCCAGGCGATCCCGTCGCGGCTGACGGCCATGCCGATCTCCAGCTTGCTGTGGTTGGGAATCTTCGATTCGTTGTAAAAATGGTTCAGCGATGGAAACGCCAGGTACACACCCTCCGCCCAGGGATAGCGCACGAGGGCGGGGTTGTAGATATCCGTCCAATGGCCGTCTTCGCTGTAACCAGGATAATCCAGAACGGTGGGGATCTCCGTGCTGGTTCCGGCGATCCGCTCCTTGCCCCAGGGCTTGAACTCAGGATCGGCCGGTTGGTACGGCCACGGTTGCAAGGGGTCGTCCAGTTCGACCCGCCCGACGGCCCGGCCATAACATTTCCCATCGCGAAAAAATCCCCTCGGCCAGGTCCGGATGTACGCCACGTATTTGCCCAGCCGCTCGTCGTAATCGATCTGGTTTTGCGAGTCTGGATACAGCGGCAGCACCCGCCGCGGCTGCCAGGTCCAACGCAGGCCGTCGGGAGAGGTGTAGAAATACAACCCGCCCTTGTGCAGGTCGAGGGCGTCGAAGATGTTCTTTGCCCCGATCTGCGAGTAGGCGCAGCAGAGCAGCTTGTAGCGGGCCTCCGGCGCGGCGTGGGGGTCGAGCATCACATCGCCCCAGTCCAGGCAGGTGAGGCAGTTGGCCTTGGAACCTTTCCAATCGTGGAGGCCCAGTTTGGGCTTGACCCAATGCACGCCATCGGTGGATTCGGCGCAACCAAGCGGCATGAGGGCGTCTTCGCCATCGTCGAATTTCCCGGCCAGCATCTCCGCCGAACGGCAATTGAAGTAACACCGGTAAATCCCGCCGTCCTGAATAATCCGTCCGCCGCTGATGGAACCGTCGTCGCAATCCCCCGCCGGGCCGGGTTCGATGGCCACCGAAGCCAACCGAGGTTGGTTGGCCGTCAGAGCAACATTCTCCGATGCGGCGATGAACCGCCCGTCAATAAAAAGCTGCTTGCGATTGGAAATATCAATGGGTTTGTCACTCACGCGACTGATCCTTCCACAATTTTGAATTCGTCATTAGTCAAACCATACATGCGGGTGCCACACAGGAGTAAGAAGCGAGAGCATGGCATCCAGCAAAAGTAGCGTCTTCAACGACGAATTCGGTCAGGAGTTGCTTGGCCATAGACCGCCCACTTGCCAATGCTTCAGTCGGACGTTTTGGCTGAAAGCTTGTCCATACTGATGGATGGGTTGCCCTTCCGGACAGAAACGAACACATAAGCGAGCGGATGGTCGCTCGTTCCATTCAGGCGTTCAAACGTCCCATCGACATCGAGACCAGAGATCAGCCATTTCCGAAACTGTGGCAACAAGCCTCGGCAGACGTAGT
>PMBX01000003.1:197-2506 GCA_003153915.1 Phycisphaerales bacterium | reverse complement strand
CTCTATGACCCGACCGACGAGAAGATGAAAATGACCATCTTCATCATGGGCGATGAATTCACCGGCACGGCTGACGCCGTGTTGAAGCGCCTGGACGAGCTCAACCCGAAGGACCAGGACGGGAAACGCAAGGTCGTGATCAACGCCATCGGTTTTCCCACGGCCATCCAGATGGGCTTCTCGATGGGCAACACGGGCGTGAAGCTGTCCAACCTGATGCGCGAGGTCACCTATCAACACGGCGGGGCCTTCATCGCCCTGCACGCGCTGGATGAAGAATAAACGGGCCTAGAGCCCAAGGATCCACTTCAGCAGCTGCGCGAGGTTCATGCCGCCGCCCCGTTGCTGCTGCTGTTGCTGCGGCTGGCCCTGGCCGCCGCCACTGCTGCTTTGGCTGCTCTGACTGTTGCTGCTGGAGCTGCTACTGCTGCTGCTTTGGCTGCTACTGCTACTCTGGCTGCTGCTGCCCTGACTGGATTGGCTTTGCTGGCTGCTTTGACTGCGCGACTGCTGGCCGTTGCTTGGTTGACTGGGTGACATCAGTTGTTCGCCCTGCGGGTCACCTTGCTGGCCGCTTTGTCCAGATTGCCCTTGTTGGCTCTGCTGGCTTTGTTGCCCTTGTTGACCCTGTTGGCCTTGCTGGCCGCTTTGTCCGGATTGGCCCTGCTGACCCTGTTGTCCTTGGCCCCCTTGTTGCCGGCTATTTCTCTGTAGCCGGCCGTTTTGCCGGCTCTGCTGGCCTTGTTGACCCTGCTGGCCGCTTTGTCCGGATTGGCCCTGTTGCCCTTGCTGACCCTGTTTGCCTTGTTGGCCTTGCTGATCGCTACTGGTCTGGCCTTGCTGGCCGTTTTGCCCGTCCTGCCCTTGTTGGCCCTGTTGGTCGCCATCACCTCCGACCTGGACGCCCTGCTCGGTGGCACCACTGCGGATGGCCGCGCCCTTGGCCNNCCATCCATGTCGTCGTCCTGCGCGTTGGGAATGCCGTCGCCATCGATGTCGTTGTCCCGGTGGTTGGGCACGCCATTGCCGTTGGTGTCCATGGTGCCACCCCTTTCCGATCCATCGGCGGTCGTCCCGTCCTGACCCGCGCCGCCATGGCTTGCACCACCGTGCCAGACCCGACCGAGTTTGGCCATGACTTCAGCCATGCCCGGAGAAAGGACCGCCTGTTCCGTGTCGATGATGCCATCGCCGTCCATGTCGAGATCCTGGGAATTGGGAATGCCATCCCCATCCATGTCATCGTCCTGCGCATTGGGAATGCCGTCGCCATCGATGTCGTTGTCGCGGTGGTTGGACACGCCGTTCCCGTTGGTGTCGACCTGGCCGCCCGGCTCGCCGCCCTTGCCCTCGAACGGGCTGTTGCCGCCGCCATGGCCATAGACGCCGGAGAAGGTGAACTTCACGATGTCCACGGTGCTGGTGGACAGGGCGGGGCGTTTCTTGATGACCTCCGCCCGCACGTTTTCCAGATCCCAGCTTTTCTGGTTGGCGGTGTCCCGATCGGGCAAGGGCCCGAACATGTAGGTCAGGTTTTCGTGGCGATACCGGACATACCAACCTTCGTCGGAAATACCGAGACCGGTGATGTTGATCCCGGCGTACTGCGTCTTGTATTCGTCGTACGACAGGTGCTCCAGCTCCTTGATGGCCTCGACGGGATAAATCAGGGTCATGCCCCGCGCCCACGCGGCGAGGCCGAGCAGCAGGCCGGCGGTCAGTAAAGTTTTCATCGGTGACGGGATCTTCACGGTTCAGAGCCCCTTGGGCATGACCTTTCCCTTCTCCACGCCGCGGTTCTGGTTGGTGGATCCCGTGCTGCCCCCGCCATTCGGCATGGGCCGGTTGCTCCCCTGCGTGCCGCCCGGGGCGGCCTCGCGGCCGATCACATCCTTGTCGGTTTCGGGCAGGGTCTCGATCCGCAGTTCCGCCGACCCGATCTTGCCGGCCGAATTCTTGCCGGGCGTGCTCTGCCCGGCGGAGTTTTGCGCCGCCGAGGCGGCCCCGCCCTGCAGATTGTCCGCAGCCACGCCCTCGGCCTTGCCGGCGGGTCCGCTCGAACCGGCCTTGCCGCCGCTGCCTGTCGGCTTGCCTTGGTCTTGGGCTCCGCCGCCGGCGCCGGCCGAGCCGGATTTTTCCGCGCCCGCGGCTCCGCCAGCCGACGCACCGCCGCCGCTGGCCGACTCGCTGCCACCACCGCCGGCCGCCTCGCTGCCACCGGAGGCTCCGGCCGAACTCGGGGCCCCCGCGGCTCCGGCCGATGCGGCGGACTTGGGCGGCGGGGCGCCTTCCTTGCCGCCGGCCTGGCC
>PMBX01000003.1:0-190 GCA_003153915.1 Phycisphaerales bacterium | reverse complement strand
TTGCCGCCGTCGAATAAATCGGGATCGGGTCCCGTTGTGCGTACCTCCTTGCCTTGGCCGGAAAGCGCCGCGGAGCCATTGCCCCGGGCAGACGGCGCGGACTGGGCCGCCGCCGTGGCGGCGGCCAGCAAGACGACCAGCAGGCTGGTTGCGGTCTTCATCTGGATCAACCGTTGGCCTTCAGGGAACA
>PMBX01000236.1 GCA_003153915.1 Phycisphaerales bacterium | reverse complement strand
TTCCCCACCAACGACTGCGCGATGTGCATCCTGTCGCCCAAGCTTGTGGAGGCGGGCGGCCATCCCAACATCCACATCCTCGCCATGGCCGAGATCCTGAAGCTCGACGGCGAGCCGCCCCGCCTGAAGGCCACGGTCCTCCAGCGGCCGCGGTACGTCGACGAGACCAAGTGCACCGGCTGCGGCGTATGCATGGCCAAGTGCCCCACCAAAGTGCCCGACCCGTACAACAAGGGCCTGAGCACGACCAAGGCGATCCGCATTCCCTTCCCTCAGGCCGTGCCCGCCCTGGCGGTGATGGACGCCGCCCATTGCCTCTTCCACCAGAAGGGCCGATGCGGCGTGTGCCAGAAGGTCTGCCCGGCCGGGGCGATCGATTTCCAGCAGAAAGCCCAGACCATCGAATTGGAGGTCGGCTCGGTCATCCTCGCCTGCGGCACCGGCGAGTTCGACGCGAGGCTCAAGGGCGAGTACGGTTATGGAATCTTCCCCAATGTGATGACCAGCATCGAGTTCGAGCGAATCCTCAGCGCCTCGGGCCCGACGGGCGGGCACGTGGTTCGCCCCTCGGACCAGGTTGAGCCCAAGAAGATCGCCATCCTCCAGTGTGTCGGCTCGCGCGATGTCTCGGCGGGCAACGACCATTGCTCGGCCGTCTGCTGCATGCAGGCGTCGAAGGACGCCATCATCGCCAGGGAGCACCTGCCGGGCCTGGAGACGACGATCTTCTATATGGACATCCGGGCCTATGGCAAGGGGTTCGACCGGTTCGTGGACCGCGCCCGGCAGGAGCACGGAACGCGGCTGATCTGCGGGCGCATCGCATCCGTCGAGAGCGACCCGCGGACCAACGACCTGAACATTCATTACATTACCCGCGATGGCGGCGTCAGGAACGAGGCCTTTGACCTGCTGGTGCTGTCGGTCGGCCTGGAGCCCTCCGGGTCGTCCAAGGAAGTGGCCCGGAGGCTGGGCGTGGGGCTCGACCTTTCCGGCTTTGTGGCCGTTGCCCCAACGGCACCGGTCAACACGAGCCGCCGGGGCGTGTTCGTGTGCGGGAGCGTGTGCGGCCCCAAAGACATCCCCGAGTCGGTCATGGAGGCCAGCGGCGCCGCCTCGGCCGCCGCGGCTGTGCTGGGTGAGTACCCGGCCAGGGAGATCGCCGTCGAGTTCCCACAGGAAAAGGATCTTCGTGGGGAGCCGCCGCGAGTGGGCGTGTTCGTCTGTCGGTGCGGCATCAACATTGCGGCCACGGTGGACGTGCCGGCCGTCGTCGAGTACGCCTCGCGCCTACCCCGCGTGCGGCACGCCCAGGAAATGCTGTTCTCCTGTGCGCAGGACTCGCAGAAGACGATCCTTGCCGCCATCGAGAAACATCGCCTCAACCGCGTCGTCGTCGCCGCCTGCACCCCGCGGACTCACGAGCCCTTGTTCCAGAAGACCCTCCGGCATGCCGGCCTCAACCCCTTCATGTTCGAGTTCGCCAACATTCGCGAGCATTGCTCTTGGGTCCACCAGAAGGAGCCTGTCAAGGCCACCGCCAAGGCCAAGGACCTTGTCCGCTCCGCCGTGACGAAGGTGATCCTGGCCGAGCCTCTGTACCGCAAGACCCTGGGCGTCATGAAGGGCGCCATGGTGATCGGCGGCGGGCTGGCCGGCATGACAGCGGCCCTGGACCTGGCCAGCCAGGGCGTCCGGACGCACCTGATCGAGAAGACCGACCGGCTGGGCGGGAACCTCTTGCACGTCAAGAGCACGCTGGACGGCCAGGAGACCGCCGGAATGCTGGCCGAACTCGTCAAGAAGGTCGAAGGCCACCCGGGGATCACGGTCTACCGCAACGCGAGAATTCGCTCCATCACGGGCTACGTCGGCAACTTCAAGACCATCCTGGAGGCAGGTGGCGCGTCCGCCATCGGGCGTGCGCCACAGCTGGGCGCGGCTGGGCCACAGGGCCCGGCCGTCGAGATAGAATACGGCGCTGTCATTGTCGCCGCGGGCGGCAGCGAATACGAGCCGACGGAGTACCTCTTCAACCAGGATGACCGTGTCGTCACCCAGCGGCAGTTCGAGGAGATGCTCCACGCGGAGGATACGTCAGCGCTGGCCAAGCTGAAGACGGTCGTGATGATCCAGTGTGTCGGCTCACGCGACCCGAAGCACGACTATTGCAGCCGAGTCTGCTGCTCCAACGCTATTAAGAACGCCATCCGGCTCAAGGAGCTTAGCCCCGGCACCAACTTGTACGTTCTGTACCGTGACATCCGCACGTACGGGCTGAAGGAGCGCCGCTACCGCCAGGCCCGTGAGATGGGCGTGGTCTTCGTCCGGTTCGACACCGACACCCCGCCGATCGTTCATCGCGACGGCGGCGGCCTGACGGTCCGCGCAGGCGACGATCTCCTCGGCGCATCGCTGGTCATCAGGCCCAACCTGCTGGTCTTAAGCTCTGGCATCGTCGCCAACCCCGACAACAAGACGCTCTCGCAATTGCTTAAGGTGCCGCTGGAGGCCGACGGCTACTTCCTTGAGGCCCACGTCAAGCTCCGCCCGGTGGACTTCGCCACTGACGGAGTGTTCGTCTGCGGGTTGAGCCACTATCCCAAGGATATCAGCGAGACGATCGCGCAGGCCCGGGCGGCCGCCGGACGAGCAGCCACCGTCCTGTGCAAGACGGCCATCGAGGCCGAAGGGAAGGTCGCCTGCGTCCGGGCGGAGCGATGCAGCGGGTGCGGCGAATGCGCGGCCGTATGCGCGTATCAGGCCATCGAGTTGGACCCGGTCTTGCGCGTGGCGGTGGTGAACGAGGCGTTGTGCAAGGGCTGCGGCGCCTGTGCCGCCTCGTGCCGGGCTTGCGCGATCGACCTGGGCGGATTCAGGAACGAACAGATGCTCAGCGCCTTGAACGCCCTATAGAGGAATGGAGAGGACCACGGTTTGGCCGACACGACTGAAATGAATGAGACCGCAATTGGGACACAGCCGCCTCCGGCATGGGAACCGAGGATTGTCGCTTTCCTATGCAACTGGTGCTCGTACGCCGGGGCGGATCTCGCCGGCGTCAGCAGACTCCAGTACCCCGCCCATGTCCGGGTGATCCGCGTGCCGTGCAGCGGGCGGGTCAACCCCCTGTACATCGTCAAGGCCCTGCAACTGGGCGTCGACGGGGTGCTCGTCTCCGGCTGCCACCCCGGCGACTGCCACTATATCAGTGGCAACTTGATCGCCCGCCGCAAGTTCGCGCTGCTCAAGAGCTTCCTGGAGTACCTGGGTGTCGAACCGGGACGCGTCCAGTTCTCCTGGGTCAGCGCATCCGAGGGCAACCGCTTCGCCGACCTGGTCAAGAAGATCAGCGCCGACATCCGGAAGCTCGGGCCGGCCAGGCAGATGAAGAAGGAAGCCAGGTAGCTCGCCATGCATGACGCACAAACCAAGCTCAGGGAAACGGCCAAGGACCTGCTGGTATCCGCGAAGGTCGACCTGGTCCTGGGATTCCAGAACGGTTCCCTTCCGCTGCGGACCCGGCCTTGTTTCGCCCGAAACGCCGCCGACGCCGGCCGGCTCGTATGGAACCGCCTCTGCACGAACAACCTGGCGGTCTACCTTCCCCGGCTGTTCGAGAAGCCCGCTAACGTGCGCGGGCCGTGGACCCCGCCGAAGGTGGCGGTTGTGGCCAAGGGCTGTGATGCCCGGTCGATCATGGGGCTGGTCAAGGAGCATCAGGTTATCCGAGAGAACGTCGTCATCATCGCCATGCCATGCCAGGGCATGATCAGCCTGCGCAAGGCCGAGGCCGCCGGCGCGTCGGCTCGGACATCGAAACTTGACGGCGATGATCTCGTCGCCCAAGCGTGCCTGGAGTGCATCCAGCCCTCGGTGCCAGGGGCCAATATCATCATCGACGGCCCGTCGCGGTCCGCGGCCTCCGACCGGTTCCAACGAGTCAAGGATTTCGAGGCCCTGACCGCAGCCGAGCGGTGGCAACAGTTCGTGGCCCAGGTCTCCAAGTGCATACGCTGCTACGCCTGCCGTCAGGCGTGCCCCAACTGCTACTGCAAGACCTGCTTCATCGACCAAACTAAGCCGAGCTGGGCCGGCGTCGGCGACGACCCGACCGACCTGCTGCTGTTCCACATAGGCCGCGTCTTCCACCAGGCCGGGCGCTGCGTCGAATGCGACGCCTGCGTCCGCGCGTGTCCGGTCGGCATCGACCTGCGCCTCTTCACTCAGAAACTTGTCAAGGACGTCGAGGAACTCTTCGGCTATGTGCCGGGCACGTCGCTCGAAGAGGCACCCCCGCTGTCCACCTACCGGCCGGATGACAGCGAATGCTTCATCACCGACCCGTAAGAGAGCCATTATGACCCTGGGAGCGATCAAGAAGGAACACCTTGGCCAGCTCGTGGCCGCCGTGGGCGCCCACGGCGGGTTCTATGGCCCCGTCCTCCGTGACAACGACGTGTGCCTGGATCAGGTCCAACCGAGCGACACGCTCGTGCTTGACTACGCCAACTTCACACTGCCGCCCAAGGGTCTGTTCTTCCCCCGTAGCGAGGTTATCGCCACGCACGGGGCCGACGGTATGGTCGAAACGCCGCTGCCGACGGGGAAAGCCGTGCTGTTCGGCGTCCGGCCGTGCGACGCGATGTCGCTGACCTACCTGGACAAGGTCTTCATGGAAGCCCAGTTTGCCGACCCGTACTACCGTGCCCGGCGGGAGCGCACTCTGACCATCGCCTTGGCCTGCCGCGACCCGGCAGCCACTTGTTTCTGCACGTCGGTCGCGGGCTCTCCGTCCGGCCAGGGCGGGGCGGATATCCTGGCCGTCGACATCGGCGACGCGCTGGTGCTGGAATCGGCCACGCCCGCGGGTGAAGCGTTCCTCGCCGAGTACCGCAAGCTTCTCGGCCGGCCCAGCGACAACCAGGTCAAGGCCCGAGATGCCCAGGTGGCCCAGGCGGTACGGAAGGTCTCCTCCATAGGTTCCGACGGTGTGACGGCGAGGCTACAGGCGTCGTCGGAATCGGCAGCGTGGGAGGAACTGGCCGAGCGATGCCTGGGATGCGGCGTTTGCACGTTCCTGTGCCCGACCTGCCATTGCTTCGGGCTGTACGACGAAGAGGTCGGCCCACAGGGCCGGCGCGTCCGGGCGCAGGACGCCTGCGTGTTCCCAGCGTTCACGCTGGAGGCATCGGGGCATAATCCGCGTACGCGCCAGGGGCTCCGGATGCGCCATCGCGTGATGCACAAGTTCTGCTACACCGCCCAGAGCTTCGGCGACATCTTCTGCGTCGGCTGCGGGCGGTGCATCGTCAACTGTCCCGCCAACATGGACATCCGTGAAACGCTGACCGAGGTTCCCCCATGATCGAAGGCGTTGCGACCAACCCCTATCTGACCCTGCCCGTCACGGTCGAGAAGATCACCGTCGAGAACGACGCCAGGGACCTGAAGACGTTCCGGCTGGCCTTCCGGCACAAGGCTGACCGCAAGGGCTTCCGGCACGAGTGCGGGCAATTCGCCATGCTGTCGGCCCCTGGGGCGGGGGAATGCCCCGTTGGTATTGCGTCATCGCCCACCGACGAGGAGTACGTCGAGTTCACCGTCAAGAGATACCCCACTGGCGTAGTGACGTCGGCCCTTCACTCGTTGGAGGAAGGCGACCGGATCGGTGTGCGCGGGCCGTACGGCAATGGGTTTCCGCTGGCTGCGATGGAAGGCATGAATATCGTCATCGTCGGCGGCGGATTCGCCTTCACGACACTCCGAGCGACCATTCGGTATCTGCTCCACGAGCGCAGCCGGCCCCGGTTCAAAAAAATCACGGCCATCTATGGCGCGCGGAGCCCGGGAGAGTTGTTGTACAAAGAGGAGCTGATGGCCTGGCAGGGGTCGCCGGACATGGACATGCACGTGACCGTCGACAAGGGCGACAAGACCTGGACCGGCCGCGAGGGCTTCGTGCCGACTGTACTGGGCGAGGTCAAACCTGGCGCCGCCAACGCCGTGGCCCTGGTCTGCGGTCCGCCAGCCATGCTGAGGTTCACGATGAAGCCGCTGCTGGACCTGGGCTTCCCGCCGAATCACATCATCACCTCCCTGGAACGTCGGATGAGCTGTGGCATTGGCAAGTGTGGGCGGTGCAGCATCGGCGGCCAGTACGTCTGCAAGGACGGCCCGGTGTTCACCTACGAGCAGATCATGCAGTTGTCGGGGGGACAGTTCTAACGCCGCGCGGGGCGGCCAGCGATGAAAGGAGCGTCCCATGGGAAGCTACTTCGTGGACGGAGTGATGGAAGCCGTTGTCGTCCGAAACCCGATGGAGACGCAGTTCCATTCCGCTGTGCAGCAGGTCCTACAGTCCATCGAGCCTGTAGTCGAGAAGCATCGCGAGTTCATCCAGGCGCGGGTCGCCGAACGGGTGGTCGAGCCGGAGCGGCAGATCATGTTCCG
>PMBX01000203.1 GCA_003153915.1 Phycisphaerales bacterium | reverse complement strand
GCCGACGGCGACGGATACACCAACGTCGAGGAATGGATCAACGGCACGAATCCGCAAATGGCCGAGCCTCCGCCACCTGCCGTGGACCTGGCCAAGCTTGACGAGCAGGTCGAGCAATGTCTGGCCGAAAGCCACCAGATCGTCCGAGCTGGTGAGGGCAATATGGAAAGCCGCGTCAAGGCCATGTGCCAGGCCATAAAGCCCTCAGCGGGCAAGCCGCTGGCCTCCGACGCCGTCGCCAAGCTTCCCGCCAAACAGGAAATCGACGTGGGCGGCGGCGTGAAAATGGANNCCCTTCTACATGGGCGCCACGGAGGTCACGCGGGAACAGATAATCACCGTTACCGGGCTGAAACAACCGCGGGGAGACAAGATGCTTCCGGGCCTGGCGGCCTGGCCGGATGCGGCGGAATTTTGCCTGAAGCTCTCGAAGCTGACGGGTAAACGGTTCCGCCTGCCCACGGAAGCGGAATGNNAATACGCCTGCCGCGCCGGGACCACCACGCCGTTTTCGACCGGTTCGACCATCAGCACCGACCAGGCCAACTACGACGGCAAGTTCGTCTACGGTGACGGCAAGGTGGGCGTGTACCGGGACGACTTCCTGCCCGTCGCCTCCTTTGCGCCCAATCCCTGGGGCCTCTATGACATGCACGGNNGACACCAAGCCGAACCTGAAGGTCATGCGCGGCGGCATCTACAACGGCCGGCCGCAGTATCTCCGTTCCGCCAGCCGATACCGCTATCTCCCCCGCGTGCCCTACGGATTCCGCGTGGTCATGGAAGTGGAGTAGTGCTTGTAGGCCTCCCCGGTGTATAATTCCGCGCCGGGGCGGCCTGATGGCAGAAAGGTGGGAGTTACCATGAACTTGACTGTCTTTCATAACGGGGGTCCGCGTATCGGGTTGGTGTTGACCGTCGTGATCGCATGGTTGGTCTTCCCGGCGGCGGCAGCGAGTTCCTCCCCGGCTGGCGAGGAGACGCTCCTGCTGGCCTTTCCCGGCGCGGAGGGTTTTGGCGCTTGTACGCCTGGCGGGCGTGGTGGAAAGGTATATGCAGTCACCACGCTGGAGGATTACTTGCAGGGAAAGGAAGATCCCATCCCCGGCAGCCTCCGTGCCGCGATCAATGCCCATGGACCCAGGATCATCGTATTCCGTGTAAGCGGGACCATCGAGCTGAAAGGAACGCTGTTCATCAGTAATCCCTACCTCACCATCGCCGGCCAGACCGCCCCGGGAGACGGGATATGCCTGAGGAACTACCGCGTGAGACTGGCCACCAACGACGTGATTATCCGTCACATGCGGTTCCGCTTGGGCGATCCGGCCAAGCTGGAGCAAATAACGGTGTCGGTCATAGGCGGCAACAACTTCATCATGGACCATTGCTCCGTCACATGGGCCGTCGATGAGAACCTCACTTCCTACGGCACATGCAACAATATCACCGTGCAGTGGTGCATCATATCCGAGGGCCTGTCCCGTACCTTCCATCCCAAGGGCGAGCATAGCAAAGGTTCGATCCTCGGCGGCGACGGGGGCATGACGTTTCACCACGACATCTACGCGCACAACTCCTCGCGCAATCCTCGCGTGAATAACATCCTCCTGGACTTCCGTAACAATATCATCTACGACTGGGGCTACCGTTGCCTCTACACGCGCAGCGGGCCGTGCGCCCTCAATTACGTCAATAACTACATCAAGGCCGGTCCATCCACCCAAAAGATCACCGTCGGGGGTATCCTGGACCCTGGTGACGACATGGCCAGGATGTACGTGTCAGGAAACGTCCTGGCCGGCCAGGACGAGCCGACGCGGGACAACCGGTTGCTGCTTTTACCTCAGGACCCCAACTTGGCCGAGGGGTACCGCAAAACAGTCCTGGTCGCCCAACCGTTCCCGGCCCCTCCGGTGCGCACCGATAGCGCCCAAGAGGGTATGGAACGGACCCTCGTTGAGTGCGGCGCGACGCTGCCCAAGCGCGACAGCGCCGATACGCGGTTGATGGAGGAAATCCGCGGAGGGACCGGCAAGATCATCGACTCGCAGGATGACGTGGGCGGCTGGCCTGTGCTTCAAAGCGCTCCGGCCCCGCTCGACAGCGACAACGACGGCATGCCGGATGAATGGGAAACGGCCCACAAGCTCAACCCCGCCGACCCCAACGACGGTAACGGAGACGCCGATGGTGACGGTTACACCAACATTGAGGAATATCTCAACGGCACCGACCCACAGACGTCCGAGCCGAACTGCCGCGTCAACGCCGCGGAGTTCCACAAGCTTCAGGAAGGGGCCATTGCCCGCTCACTCCAGGGCGCCAAGGATGAAGCCGCCCGCGCCGCCGAGGCCAAGGCCAGGCAGGATGCCCGCAAGGAGGCAATCGAAAAGTCATTGAAGGTTGCCATCGAGCCGGATGAAGGCCCTGACGTCAAGAAGATCATCGTGAAACTGAACGGCAAGGCGGACATGGAGATGGAGCTTATCCCCGCCGGAAGCTTTCTGATGGGCTCACCGGAAAGCGAGGATGGAATGGACAAGGAGCGGCCTCAACACAAGGTCAACATCTCCCATGCCTTCTACATGGCCGCCACGCCAGTGACGTACGCCCAGTTCCGGGTGGTCTACGGCGACATGGGCAAAGGTATGGACCCCAACCTTCCCGTTGCCGCCAACTGGTTCCAGGGGAAGGAGTTCTGCGAAATACTCTCCAAGGTCAGCGGCCGGTCGTTTCGCCTGCCCACCGAGGCGGAGTGNNGCCTGCCGCGCCGGCACGACGACGGCGTTCAATACAGGCGATACGATCACTACTGAGGCGGCCAATTTCAACGGCATGGAGGCCAGCCGGTTTAACCCCGTGGGCGTCAATCGCGGGCAGGCGATGCCCGTCAGGATGTTCCCGCCCAACGCCTGGGGCCTCTATGACATGCACGGAAACGAGTCGGAGTACTGCCTGGATAGCGCCTTCCGCCAATACACCGACCAGGAAGTCACCGATCCGGTGAACCTCGCTGACGATGAAAGCAACAAGGTAATGCGCGGTGGAAGGGCCAGCAGCAAGGCAGCCTTCATCCGCTCGGCGTACCGGTACAGCTATGCGCCCGGCATCGAATATACCTTCCGCCCGATCATGGAATTGAAACCCTAGACAAAAACCTCCGAAAACCAGCCAACTGCTTGCGTTGGCGCGGTGGGGGGGGTAGTCTGTCGTCGTGGCCGGGAAGGATCCAACCAGCGTCAGGGAAGCGCCCATCGGTGTGTTCGATTCGGGGCTGGGTGGGTTGACGGTCGTGCGCCGTCTGACGGCGGCGATGGGCGGCGAGGACATCCTCTATTTGGGGGACACGGCGAGGGTTCCTTACGGCATCCGTTCTCTGAAGACTATCCGCCAGTATGCCCTGGAAGACGCCGGATTCCTGCTGCGGTTTTCACCCAAGTTGATCGTGGTGGCCTGCAATACCGCCTCCGCGGCGGCTGTGCGGGAATTGGAAGCCGCCTGCTGCCCGGTTGAGGTGGTGGACGTGATCCGTCCCAGCGCCGCGGCGGCCGTCGCGGCCACCGACGGCCCCGTAGGGGTCATAGCCACCGAGGCGACGATAGCCTCCAACGCCTATCGTAACGCCATCACGGCCATCGATGGAAAACGGGAGGTGATCTCGCAGGCATGCCCGTTGCTGGTTCCCATCGTCGAGGAGGGCAGGGAAGACGACGACCCGATCGTCCTTCACGTCCTGGGCGATTATTTGCGCGTACTTCAGCGCCGCCGCCCCGGCGCGCTGATCTTGGGCTGCACGCATTATCCGCTGCTAGTTGGGGCGATTTCCAAGCTGATGGGTCCGGCGGTGAAGCTGATCGACTCCGGGCAGGCGGCTGCGTTGGAAGTGCAGCGGCGGCTGAAAGAAGCGGACCTGCTGAACCCCCGCGCCACAGGCGGGATTCTGCGATGTTATACCACGGATAACGCGGCGCGTTTCGCCCGCCTAAGCGAGCGGTTCGGTGGGCGGAGTGTGGATTCGGTGGAGTCCGTTGGCACCGACGAACTGAAGGCTCCGGCCATTTCGACGAACCTATGACAGCCACAACGTACCTGCGCGTGATGGCGATGGCGATGGTCGCCTTGGCGGCCGGGGCCGGCGGTTGCCACAAGACCCAACCCGTCTGCACCCTTCGCCAGGCCGAGGAAGACTTCACCCAATACAAGTCCGCCAGTCCCTCCCCGGCATCTGGCTTCTCTCGGGAGGCGGTAGACCCCGACCGCCGCCGAATGGGTATCGTATTGCTTTCAAGTGAGTCCTGGGGACGCAAGGAACCCTACACCGGTTATTACGCGGCGCTACTGATGCGAGATGGCGACGAGCTGGTCCGCGCCGCGGCGGCAGCGGCGCTGGGCAGGTGCGGCGGTACACAGTACTTGCCGAACCTTGTCGCAGGGCTGTCGGATTCTTCCACAACCGTTCGGCAAGAGGCGGCGGTAGCGTTGGGGCGAGTCGCCGGACCGTCCGGTTTAGCGGCATTGCAGCGGGCGGCGGTGCTGGACCCATGTGACGATGTTCGATCCGCCTGCGCCGTGTCCCTGGGCGGTTATCCTCGAATGGAAGCCGTAACAACGCTAATGAAGTGCCTGGACGACCGGGCCTTCGCCGTCCGCCGCGCAGCCAGGGCGACACTGGCGAAGCTGGCCGGCAGGGACTATGGCGACGATCCTCACGGCTGGTCGGATTGGCTTGCCCGCAGCACCCAGGCCGGTAGGCCCCTCCGCGATAATCGAGGCTGGAATCCGTTTACCTTTAAGAACAAGTCCTGACTCCACCGGTGGTGCAAGGGCGGGAATAATCCATGCTGGCGGTCGTGTATGACGGTAAATCGGCGTCTCTGGCGGAGCGGCCTAGGCCACAGTGCTCCCGGAGCGAGGCGGTCGTCGCCGTTCATACGGCGGGGGTGTGCGGTACGGACCTGGAGATCCTCAAGGGCTACATGGGCTTCCGCGGCGTGATGGGCCACGAGTTNNGATCAACTGCGTCTGCGGGCGATGCGACATGTGCACCTCCGGCCTGTCCAACCATTGTCGCGACCGCGGCGTGGTGGGCATAGATCGTCGCGACGGGGTATTTGCGGAGTTCGTGGCCATTCCGACGGCCAACCTTCACGCGATTCCACAGGGCCTGGACGACGCGGCGGCGGTGTTCGTCGAGCCGTTGGCGGCGGCGATGCAGGTGTTGCGGCAGGTGAAGGTGGAGTCTTCCGGCGGGGTGGTGGTAATCGGCGACGGACGGCTGGGACAATTGGTCGCCCGTGTGGTAAAATCGGTCGGCGCCAAGTGCCTGCTGGTGGGCAGGCACGCCGGGAAGCTGGAGGCCGCCGAGAAGCAGGGAATAGAGACGGTGTTGGCGGAGCAGTTCATCCCTGCCGCCAAGGCGGGCGTCGTGGTGGATGCCTCCGGCGCCGCCGGTGGATTGGAACTGGCCATGCGGACCGTCCGACCGCGAGGCACGATAATACTGAAGAGCACCTTCACCGGCGGCGGGCCGAACCCCGCGCCTCTGGTGATTAACGAAGTGACGGTGGTCGGCTCGCGTTGCGGGCCGTTCCCCGAGGCCATAGCGGCGCTTGTGTCCGGAAAAGTGGATGTATCGTCGCTGGTTAGCGGACGTTTTCCGCTGAGCAAGGCTCTGGAGGCCCTCGAAGCAGCCGGCAACCGCGATAACATAAAGGTCCTTATCGATGTCCAGCGATGAAAAAACCGACAAGGATGCGTTCCATTTCAGCGAGTTGCCAAACGGTTGGACTGTTGGGCGATTCGCGGCCCTGGAAGCCATGGACGGGGTCGTCCACGCGGTGACCACCCGTCAGTCGCTGGTTATCCCCGCGACATCCCGCGGTATGGGTTCGGCCGCCGAACAGGTGGCGGGGGCGTTGGGGCTTTCGGGCGTGGCATACTGCCACCAGATACATGGCAAGGCCGTAATCCGTGCCAAACATAACGGTTCCTGCGGACAAGGCGACGGTCTGGTCACCGCCTCTTCTTTGTTGGGCGTGATGGCGTTCAGTGCTGATTGTCCCCTGATCCTGGCTGCCGACGGCGTCAGCGGCGCCGTGGGCGTGGCGCACGCTTCGTGGAAGGGAACGGCCAAGCGGATCGCCTCGGAGTTGATCCTCCAGATGGCCGGAGCGTTTGGTACGAATCCAGCCGATGTGACCGCCTGCATCTGCCCGTCGGTAGGACCTTGCTGCTACGAGGTCGGGGCCGATGTGCTCCATGCCGTCACCGAGGGCGTCGGCATCCGCGCCGAGCAATTCTTCGAGAAACGCGGCGGGAAGCTGCACTTCGACCTCTGGGCGGCCAACATCGAGGAACTCCTTCACGCTGGCCTGGCCCCGGAAAATATCCATGCCGCCGGAATCTGCACCGTCTGCCGAAATGACCTGTTCCCCAGCCACCGCGTTGAAGGTGAAAAGGCCCAGCGCTTCGTCGCAGTTATCGCCAGGACATGAAAATCCCGCGACGTGGCGGCGCGGTCCTTGGCGTCAGGCGGAATGCCCGCCGCGGATCGAGTCGGGGATCTGGATTACCTGGCCGGACTTATCCACGCAGGCCAGTGTCGTCTCTGCCGTGGCGATCAACATCCCGTCGCTCTTGCGGCGGAGTTGGTAGGCGTGGTCGATCTTGACCTGGCCCATGGAGGCGACGCTGGTGGTGAGGGTCAGCAGGTCGTCGTAGCGGGCCGGGGCCTGGAACTTCGCCCCGCAGCGGGCGACGACAAAGAACACCCCGGTAGACTCCAGGTCGCGGTAGGCCACCCCTCCATGGCGGAGCAGCTCGGTGCGACCCATTTCAAAATATACCCAGTAGCGGCTGTGATGCAGGGCGCCCATGGCGTCAACCTCCGCGTATCGTACACGGATGTCGATGTCGCAAGTGGCGGGGGCGGAAAGGTTGCCGGAGGCCATTTTTGTAATTCCTTGTAGATGAGAAGGTTATATCGCGATGCATCCGAGAGGCACACATTGTACCCTCTTGATCCTTTCGGTCAAGGCCGCTTTTGAACTGGTTTATGGGCGATGGGCGGATTGATTTGTTTCATCCAGGGCCGGAAATAGGCTTTGAAATCCCCCAGCCGGCTGGGATATAGTAACCTGCGACCGCTGATTGCCCCAAGACCGGGCGGAACCTTTGGAAAGGATAAGCGAG
>PMBX01000070.1 GCA_003153915.1 Phycisphaerales bacterium | reverse complement strand
GGCACGGTGACCGTCTGCCACTTGGCGCTGCGGGGATTTGCCGCGGCGACATAATCGGACAGGCGAATGGCCACGAAGGCATAGTGCTTGCCCCGGAAGAAATGCACATCCGCAAACGGCGACCGCTGCGGCGGGCCTTGAAGCCAGTAGGCGAACACCAACATGGAGATGAAGTCGCTGCCGAAGACATTCTGCCACTGCTGAAGGCCCTCGATGTCCTGGCGGGTGATCCAGTTCTCCCACAGCCGCGTCTTGGTCGCCTTGCGGGAAGAGGGCGAATTGGCGAACTTGCGCCCCTTGACGTCCACCAGCAGGTTGGGGCCGCTGGAACTGTAGACCAGGAAATCGAAGCTTTTTAGGGAGATTCCGGCGAAGATGGCCTTCTTGGCCTCATCAACGGCTACGTATGGCCAACCCTTGGCCCTCAGATAGTCTTCAAATGCGGCTTCGTAGTGTATTGTTCGGTCAGCCATCGACCCCATGGCTCACAACGATAACTATCGCCGTCTATGTCGGTTTATCGAGGAATTCCGCCAGCGGGCGGTCCTGTTGGACCCCGCTGGAGAGGTTTTTTACGGTTACAACATCCTGTTTGACGATCGCCGCCCTGGCCGCCCCCCGCCGGTTGGCTTCCTTGAGCTGCTTGCCCACCGGCTGGCTCTTGTAACTGAAATCGGCAGACAGGCCGGCCCGCCGCAAGGCCCCCACCACCTCCAATACCTTGCCCAACTGCCCTTCCAATCCATCGACGACGAAGAAGTCCAGGCGTGGATTCCGCAGGTCCGCCGGCAGCTTGCCTTTTTCCTCCAGCAGGATTCCCAGCACCACGTCGCCCATGCCGAAACCCGTCCCGCCGACCTTGGGGCCGCCCAGGACCTCCAGCAGGTTGTCGTATCGCCCCCCACCGGCAAGGGCGCGAAGCGACTGGTCGCGGTCGAAGACCTCGTAGACGATGCCCGTGTAGTACGCCAGTCCGCGGACGACGTTGGAGTCGTAACGGCACCACTCGGCCGCGCCGAAATCCTCCAGGCCCCTGGCAAATCGCTCCAGGTCGCGTTGCGCGGCGGCGATCTGCGGGTCGGCTTGTATCCCCACCAAGCCGGCCAGTTGGTCGGCTGAGATGCCCATTGGGTTATCGATTTGCAGGAATCGCCCGATTGCCTGGCGGGCCGGTTCGTCGGGGACGGCCTTGGCGAGCATCTCGGCGAACGCCTCCGCGGGTACCTTGGCCCGTTTATCCAGCACGGCAAGGACCGCCGGGACATCCGCAACCGTCACTCCCACGGCGGCCAGCACCCGGCTGGTCAGCGCCCGGCTTGAATAGCGGACCGCCACCTCCCCCGCCGTCAGTCCCAATTCCCGCATCGCGTCGATGGCCACGAAGACACATTCCGCGTCAGCCAGCGGCGAGTCCTCGCCGATAATGTCGATATTCCACTGAAAGAACTCGCGGAGGCGGCCTTTCTGAGGGTTTTCGGCCCGGCAGAGGCGCGGGATGGAGAACCACTTGATAGGCCGTGGCAGCGCGTTGATCCGGGCGTTTACCATGCGCGCCAGAGCCGGTGTGATCTCCGGCCTGATGGCCAGGTTGCGCCCGCCGCGGTCGGTGAAGCTGAAGAGTTGTTCGGCGATTTCCGGCCCGCTCTTGGCGGCGAAAAGGTCCAGGTACTCGAAAATGGGTGAGTCGAATTCCTCGAAGCCGTTGCGCAGCGAGACCCGCCGCCATGCGTCGGTTATCCAATTCCGCAGGCGCATCGCGTCGGGATAAAAGTCCCGCGTTCCCTTGACGGCTTGGAAGCTCATAGTCTACCCGTGGTTCCGCCGGGAGACCGGCGACACAGCCCGCCACCGGCCTACCACCTGGCGTGGCGGATTATACGGGGCAACGCCTGGTGGGGACAAGCCTTCCGATAGGTCGGCATCTTTCTTGATTGACCACACCCCCCCTGCCAATATAATGCGATTCACGGATGTTTTAGCTGGCACGCAGCCGATCAGAGGAACTATGCGAATGAAGCGGAACAATTTTGGGGCCTTGTGCAACCGGCCCGATCTCGTCGGCCGCTTCCTTCGCGCGGGCATTATCGTTATCGTAGGCCGTGGGCCTTAGGGCGCTGCTCGTCTTTTGCGGCGGCGGCCCTGGGGCAAGAAAGCTTCAGGGCCTTTTTGTATCAAGACGCATCCACACGGAGAACGGCAATGACCAAGACAAACAAGGACGGTCCCGCCCGACGGGTGGAGATATACGACACGACGCTGCGCGACGGCACACAGGCCGAGGGCGTCAGCCTTTCCCTCCAGGACAAGTTGCTGATCGCCGAGGCCCTCGACGGACTTGGTGTGGACTTCATCGAGGGCGGCTACCCGCTGTCGAACCCCAAGGACGAGGCGTTTTTCGCCGAGATTCGTAAGCGTCCGCTCCGCAACGCCGTCGTGGCGGCATTCGGGATGACCCGCCGCAAGGGGTTGCGGGCTGCCGACGACGATGGCATGAAGGCACTGCTGGCCACCGAGACCCCCGTGGTCACCATCGTGGGCAAGACCTGGGATATGCACGTCCGCGAGGTGCTTCGCGTCAGCGAGGATGAAAACCTGGCCATGATCCGCGACTCGGTGGAACTGATGGTTCGCTCCGGGCGGCGGACGGTCTACGATGCCGAGCATTTCTTTGACGGCTGGCGTGCGAATCCCGAATTTGCCGTCCGCACGCTCCGCGCCGCCGCCGAGGCCGGGGCCGGCTGCCTGGTGCTCTGCGACACCAACGGAGGCGCCCTGCCCGAGCAGATCATCGAGTGCGTGGAGGCCGCCGGAGCCGCCCTGGCGGGCGTAGCGCTGGGCATTCATTGCCATAACGACGGCGACCTGGCGGTGGCCAACAGCCTTGCCGCCGTCGCCCATGGCGTCTCCCACGTACAGGGAACCATCAACGGCATCGGCGAGCGATGCGGCAACGCCGACCTGACGGCGATCATTCCCAATCTGGTCGTCAAGTACGGCCATCGCTGCCTTCGCGAGGGCACGTTGTCGCGTCTCACAGAGGTCAGCCGGTTCGTCTACGAGTCGGCCAACCTCAACCTGCGCGAGTACCAGCCGTTCGTGGGCGCTTCGGCATTCGCACACAAGGGCGGAATGCACGCCCACGCCATCGCCCGCAACACCGCCACCTACGAACACGTCGATCCTGCCGTGGTGGGCAACCGCCGGCGAGTGGTGGTCAGCGAGCTTTCCGGCATGAGCAACATCGCCGCCAAGGCCCATGGAAAATTCAAGATCGCCGACGACAAAAACGCCCAGAAGCGCATCCTCCAGGCCCTGATGGACTTGGAAAATCAGGGCTACCAGTTCGAGGCCGCCGAGGCCAGCTTCGAGGTACTCATCCGCAAGACCCTGGGGGGCGACTGGTACCACAGCCTCTGGGAATTGGACCACTACCGCTGCGTCATATCCCGACAGAACGGACAGCCGTCCAACACCGAGGCCATCGTCAAGATGATCGTCGGCGGCGAGGTCAAGCACACGGTGGCCGAGAGCGGCGGGCCGGTGGACTCGCTCTACCAGGCCCTCCGTGCGGCATTGCGGCAACATTACCCGCAGGTGGACGCCCTGCACCTGGTGGATTACAAGGTCCGCGTGGTCAACACCTCCGCCGAGACTGCCGCCAAGGTCCGCGTCGTCATCGACTGGCGCGACGCGGCCGACGAGGCATATTTCGGGTCCGTCGGAGTCAGCGAGAACATCATCGACGCTTCCTGGCTGGCCCTGGTGGACGCGGTGGAATACAAGCTGCTGAAAGTGCTGGAGAATAACTGACCATGCCGAGTGAACTGGCCAAGGTGTACGATCCCAAGGCGGTGGAGGCGGAAATATCCCGCCGTTGGGAGCAGGCGGGCGCCTTCGCTGCTGACCCGGCCGGGGATGGTCCGAAATACTGCATCGTCATCCCCCCTCCCAACGTCACAGCCGCGCTGCATCTGGGCCATGCCCTCAACAACACACTCCAGGACGTGCTGATCCGTTATCGCCGCATGAGCCGGTTCAACACCCTCTGGATGCCCGGGACCGACCACGCGGGTATCGCCACACAGACGGTCGTCGAAAAGCGGATTCTCGCCGAGGAAGGCAAGCGGCGGACGGATTTCTCGCGAGAAGATTTCGTCGCAAGAATCCAGGCATGGAAGGACGAATANNCAAGCGGCTGGTGAACTGGGACCCGGCCACCCAGACGGTTCTCGCCGACGACGAGGTCGAGCATTCGCAGGTCGCGGGACATTTCTGGTACCTGCGGTATCCCTTGACGGAACCGGTGGACTTGTGCGATGGCAGGCGCGTCACGCACGTCACCGTCGCCACCACACGGCCGGAGACGATGTTGGGCGATACCGCCGTGGCGATGAACCCCGCCGATCCGCGCGCCAAGTGCTTGGTCGGCAAAAAAGTCCGCCTGCCCATCGTCGGCAGGGAGATTCCCATCATCGCCGACGAGCACGTGGTATTGCCCAACCCAGAAAGCGAAGATGAAAAAGCCCGCTTCTCGACGGGTTTCCTGAAAGTCACCCCCGCCCACGATCCCGACGACTGGGCCATCGGCCAGCGGCATGGATTGGCCGTCATCAACGTCATGGCCCCGGACGGTACGATCTCCGACCGCCACGGCTGGTCGGATTGGGAGCAGATTAAGAATCCCGATATCGAGAACCTAATCGGCATGGACCGCTTCGAGGCTCGCCAGGCCGTCGTGGAGTTCTTCCGCAAGGAGAATTTGTTGGAGGAGGTCCGCCCCTACACCCACCAGGTCGGCCACAGTTATCGCAGCGGTGTGCCCATAGAACCATATCTGTCCGACCAGTGGTACATCGCGGTGAAAAAGCCGATCCCCGGCCGCGAGCCTTCACCTGCCGCGCGCGAGCTGGTCGACCAAAATGGCTTTCTGCGTGGAACGGACATACCGGCTAACTCGCTTGCGGGATTGGCTTTGACCCCCCTGCTGGAGGGGCGGTTAAAGTTCATCCCCGACCGCTATGCCCGGACGTATCAATCATGGCTGGAAAACCTCCGCGACTGGCCGATCAGCCGTCAACTGTGGTGGGGCCACCAGATACCGGTGTGGTCAGCGGACTTGGAACTGCCCGCCGGTGTTCGCCCCACCCCAACAGATCGAGGCCCTGATGCACAAGCCTGTCAGGTCCTGGACCGGGCGGTGGGTGGACGCTTCGGCGAGGTGATGCGTAAGTTCGCAAAAGTGCGATACTTCCTCACATGCCAGGACCATCCCGAAAAGCCCGGCTGGATTCGGACATTTATCTGCCTGGACCACGACGACGTCGGGGCTGTTGAGTTGATCGAGCGGAGTGGCTGGAAACGCGACAGCGACGTTCTCGACACCTGGTTTTCTTCGGCGCTTTGGCCGTTTTCGACGATGGGCTGGCCCGCTGCTACGGCGGAACTGAAGCGATACTACCCCGGCGACGTGCTGGTTACAGCGCGGGAGATCATCACCCTTTGGGTGTCGCGAATGGTGATGATGGGCCAGTTCTGCCTGGGCGACATCCCGTTCTCGGAAGTCTTCATCCACGCGATGATCCAGGACGGGCAAGGCCGCAAGATGTCCAAGAGCCTGGGCAACGGCATCGACCCGCTGGAGGTCATCGACAGCCACGGGGCAGACGCCCTGCGATTTACCCTGGTGAGCATGACCACTCAGACCCAGGACGTCCGCATGCCGATAGAGACGATGAAGCTGCCCGACGGACGAGAGGCCAACACCAGCCCCAAGTTCGACATCGGTCGCAACTTCTGCAACAAGCTTTGGA